>JAHBAP020000135.1 GCA_018500005.2 Mycobacterium sp.
CGAACTCGGACACGTCGCGCGCAGCTTCGACTCCTGCCTGGTCTGCACTGTGCATGCCTACGACGGCAAGACCGGCAAGGAGCTGTCGAAGTTCGTCATCAACGGAATGGTGTGACCCCGGGGGACTCAACGGAGGTCACCCCTGAGCTCGACCTGGAACCGCCCGGTTGTGCGGTGCTGGTCATCGGGTGCGGCAATCTGCTGCGCGGGGATGACGGGGTCGGCCCTGTCCTGATCCGCCATCTGTGGGACCGCGGTGTGCCCGACGGCGCCAAACTTGTCGACGGCGGCACCGCCGGCATGGACGTCGGCTTCCAGATGCGTGGTGCCGGCCGGGTCGTCATCGTCGACGCCTCGTCGACGGGCGTCGCCGCGGGCACGGTCTACCGGGTGCCGGGGGAGGAGCTCACCGAGCTGCCTCCGTTGCAGGGGCTGCACACCCACTCGTTCCGGTGGGACCACGCGATCCCGTTCGCGCGATGGGCTCTCGGTGATGCCTGCCCGACCGACATCACGGTGTTCCTCATCGAGGCGGCAGATATGCAGATGGGCGCGGACCTTTCCGCGCCTGTCAGCGCTGCCATGGAGCAGGTCATCGAGTTGATCGAGCGGGACTTCTTGGCACCGCTGCGGCCACGGATCGCCGACGAGGTCACCGTCGAGATCACCGCCGAGGGGTACCTGCGTCTGGACGCCGCCCTGGCGGCGGGCCGTTTTCCGTCCGATGCGCTGGCGGCTGTCGTGCGTGACCACGAACTGTGGCTCTACCCCCTGCGCGGCCCCAGCAGCGGCGGTCTGCTGCTCAAACAACGCAACCCGGCCGGTGACCGTGCCGTCCTCATCCATACGGTGCTGACCAATCTGGGTCTCGGCAACGGTTTCCCAGTCGGCGTCCGTGCGGCATGCTGGGACGATGAGCACAAGGCTCTGCGCGTTCCCCTGCGTGTTGAGGAAGTACCCCCGCAGTGACGGGGTATCCGGTCGCCATGACTGACGAACGTTTTGGCAGGACACCTTCGGTTGACGAGGCCCTCGACGTGCAAACCGTCGTCGTGGAGGAGAGGGGCCGCTGGGCCGTCGACATCGTCGTGGTTTTCGCCGACGGTGTGGTCCGAAAGCGGATCAACACGCACAACTCCAAAGCCCGCGCCGATATCGCCGCCGCCCTGATCCGCCGCGCCGCCGATCGCGATATCGGCGCCGGACCCCCGAACGGTTGAGATAACGAGGAGTTCTGTGACTGACCCTGATACGACCGTGCTCGCGGCACGGCCGCAGCCGCTGGGTGCCTTCCCGCTTCCGTTGGGCTACCTGTTGATTCCGGCCTCGCCCGATACCGAGGCCGCCCGGGCGGCACTGCTGGCCGGCCGACTGCCCGACTGGCCGGCGGCGTTGTGCGCCCACGAACTGGCCCTGGCCGGGGACCGCGACGGCGCACTGGCCGCATTGCAGGGGGATGACCCGATCACCCGCTACAACCGGTTCGTCATGGACCCGGACTCCGAAGACGCCGACGAATTGCGCTCCGCACTCGGGGAATTCGGCGTTCTGGTCGATGTGGTGCTATTCGCCGTCGGCCGCACCGACACCCCACCCGACATCGGCTCGTCCACCGGGGAACTGGCCGCCATCGTGCTGTCGACACAGGCCAGCAAGGCGCTCGGAGACGGCGATCCGGCGGGCGCGTTGGCTCTGCTCGACCGCGCGGCCGACCTGGCCCCGGCAGGCTGCGAGCCGCTACGGGGCGTCCTGCTCGGCGCCGCCGGTTCGGTCGCCGCGCAGGCCGACCCCGGTGAGGGAATCGCCCGGTTCGAACAGGGGTTGCGGCTGTTGGAGGGTGCCGAGGATCTGCGGATCGCCCGTGCCGAGATGCACCTGAGCTTAGCCGGCCTGCTGCACGAGCAGGCGGTGCAAATCCCAGGTCTGTTGAATCGTGCTGTGCCGCATTACCATTCGACGCTGCAGCTGGTGCTGCGTGAGGAGGCTCCGCTGTTGTGGGCGGCCGCGCACGCCGACCTCGCGACCGCTTATCTCACGATGCCGATGACCGAGGCCTCCAGTCAGTTGCGGCTCGGGGTGGCCGCGCAGTCGCTGCGTTCGGCGCTGAAGGTCTACACCCCCGAGGAGTTTCCGGAGCAGTGGGCCAGCGTGCAACTGAACCTGGCCAATTCGCTGGTCTACACCCCGTCGAGCCATCAGGGCGACAACCTGGTGGAGGCCGTCGAGTTGTACGAACAGGTGCTCGCCGCCCGCGACCGTGACGCCGACCCACTCGGCCGGGCCAGGGTGCTGGCCAACCAGGGCAACGTACTGGCCCATCTCGGGGCGTTCGACCAGGCCAAGGCAAAACTCTACGAGGCTCGGTTCCTGTTCGAGGAACTCGACGACCACGACTCGATGCGCACGGTGCGCGGCGTGCTCGACGAGATCTCCCGGCAGCAGGCGCTTAGTCGGACGGAGACGATGTCGGAATGACGACTACGGAATCGACCGTCGGACCCGCCGCCGGACCCAGCATCGAGGATCTGGCGAAGCGGGTCGACGACGCGGTGGCCGCCCTGGACGAACTGGACCCCGCCGCCCGGGCCGCCGCCGAGGAGCTGCAGGGCGCCATCGAGGCGGTGCACCGGGCCGGCCTGGTCACCATCGTGCGTCGCCTCCGCGAGAACGACGACACCCGGCCGGTGCTGTTCGAACTCGCCGACGACCCGGTGGTGCATCTGCTGCTTTCGCTGCACGGCATCGTGCGGCCGGATCCGGTCACCCACGCGAACCAGGTGCTGGAAACCGTCCGCCCCCAGTTGCACAGCCACGGTGGCGACGTGGCGCTGGTGCGGATCGAGGACGGTACCGCCTTCGTCCGGCTCGAGGGCGCCTGCAACGGCTGCTCGATGTCGTCGGTGACCTTGCGGAATTTGGTGGAGGAGGCTCTGGTGCAAGGAGTTCCGGCCATCACCGCGGTCGAGGTGGTCAAGGATCAGCCCAGCCCGACGCTCATCCCGGTGGAGTCGCTGAGAGTCTGTCTCTTATACACATCTGACGCTGC
>JAHBAP020000455.1 GCA_018500005.2 Mycobacterium sp.
ATCGACAAGCTCACCACCGGCCAATGGACACCCCCGCCAGGAACCTTGCACATCGTCGACGACGCCGACCACCTCGATGACCCCCAACTGCGCCGGCTGACCACCCACGCCGGAGCCACCAACACCAAACTCCTGCTAGTAACCAGCGCTTCAGGCACTCCCGGCCCCAGCCGGCACCTCACCGCCGCGCTGGCCGGCACCCTGCCCTGGACCCAACAACTCGGCGACACCCACAGCACCGACAGCGCGCTATCCCGGGTCGCAACCCACCTCGGAAGCCTTCCGAGTACGCCCCGCGACGACACCTACCGCCAAGCGAAAGCGCTGCTGGTTCGCCGCGACAATCTCATTGGGGTCTACCGCAACGTCGCCGCCGCGGTCGTCCTTCGCGGTGCCAGCCGCGGCGGTCCTGAAAACAATCTCGACGCAAGCCTCTAGATCCGGGATGGCCATAGCACCAAATCCCGCCGCTTGAACTGACCGTTCTCAAAACCCGCCTGCTAGGGCCGTGGCTTCAGCGCCTCGTCCGCCCGCTTGCCCATGACCTTGAGCACCGGATGCCGGTCGATCTGATCCAGACTCAGGCAACGCTCCGGCCGCACGATCCGGTCCAGGTCTTCCTTCGACACCTCCGGCACCTCGCCGACCAAGGCACAGGCTTCGCCGATGTCAATGTTGTCGTGAACCCACAGCCCCGACTCGCGGGCGTGGTCCTCGGTGACGAACCAGTTGGCGATGAACATCCGCAACGCCGGCACCAAGGTCCAGACCTTCGTGCGGTCGATCGGTGATCGCGCGCCCGGTCGGGTGATCCCCAGCCAGGCCAACTCGCCGCCGTCGACGGTGTCAAGCCTCCAGAACTCCCAACCCCGAACCGGCATCGGACTCCCCCTCGTCGTACTGGTCCGCCTAAGCTCCGACGACGTCGAGCCAGTCGGATAAATCGCCGGAGTCGGTTTCCACTTTGTGGCCACGGGCCCGCAGGTCCTCGGCGATGGCGTCGGCGTCGGCATCGTCAGGGAAATACAGCAGGTCGTAATCGGGACCGGTGTAGTCGGCTTCCGCTTCGTGCTTCTCGATCAGGTCGTCCGGGAACCAACTCAATTCGTCCTCCGTCGGCCATCCGCCGATGTAACGGCCATCGTTGTAGCCGTATTGGTAATCGTCTGCCGGAAATGGCTCGTTGTCATCAGGGACTTCGTCGCCAAAGTCGGCGAGGAACTCCTCGTCCCAGACATCTTCGGGGAGGGCGTTGCGGAATTCGCCCCAGGTCGACGAGTCCCTCACGGCCCGGGCTATCTGGCCGAAGTATTCGGCGGTTTCCCGCGTGGCGAAGAGAATCCCGTAGGTTCCGCTCGGCGCGTAGACAATGTCGAGTTTCGGCTGCTTCGTCACCTTGGCCCCCTTAGGTCATCCCCGATCGAGTACGGAAGACGAGGACCGGGACATTACCGCCCGGATTGCTGGTGGTCTCAGCGACCGTCACGGTGTTGTTGGAGGGGCTCGAGAAGTCGTGTACCCCCGAGACGAGTGCTCCGGGTAGTAGGACAGCCAGCCTGGCATTGCCGGATATCCCCTGCATACTCGACCGAACACTGGCCCCCATACCGCCCAAGGTGGCCTGGCCAGTCAGTAAGTTATCGGTGACATCAGCAACGCAAAGGGGGTGACTCACCGGTGAAGGACGGCCGCTGGGTCACTATTGCCGAGTCGCAGTTCGCCCACGAGCAGCAGGGCCTGGAAATCGTCAAGCAGCTACTGCCCGACGCCGCCCCGTTCCGGGCCTGGGCCAACTTCGAGTTCCGCGACAACCGGGGCCGCTGGCACGAGGTCGACCTGCTGGTCCTGGCCCGCGACTGCCTCTACCTGATCGAACTCAAGCACTACCGGGGCACCCTGACCGGCAACGACCACGTCTGGCTGCGCCAGGGCCACCGCGCCGAGGACTCCCCGCTGCTGCTGACCCGTCGCAAGGCCCAATACTTCTCCTCGCTGCTCAAAGACACCCTGCGGCAGTTCAGCGCGGATGCCCCCATGAGTGCGATCCCCTACGTGCAGGAATTGGTCTTCCTGCACAACTCCGACTTCCGGTGCGATCTGCCGGAGCGGTCGAAGATCAACCTCTACGGACTCGACCGCCAACCACACACCGGGTTACCCGGTATCTCCGAACGCCTGCTGGCCCCCGCCCAGCGCCCGCCGGTCGCCGAGAAGGACGGATTGATCGTCACCGCGCTGATGAAGCGGATCGGCCTGGCGCCACGGCGTCAACGGGAGGTCGGCTCCTGGATCATCGACGAGAAGCCGCTGGCCGATGGCGAGGGCTGGCAGGACTGGCCGGCGTTCCATCACGTGGACACCGAGCGTCACGCCCGCATTCGCTTCTACACCGTCGGGCAGTCGGCCTCCTCCGCCGACAGCCACGCCCGGAGGCAGACCGTCACCCAGGAGTTCCACCTGCTCTCCCGGCTGCGCTTCGACGGCCTGCAGGTGCCTGAGGATCTGGTCGAAGAGCCGGAGTTGGGCATCGGCCTGGTGTTCGCCCAGCCCCAGGGCGAAACCTCGCTCGATCTGTGGCTGGCCGAGCACAAGGACACCCTGACGCTCGAAGACCAACTGAAGCTCATCACCGACATCGCCGAGATCGTTCACTACGCCCACCGCAACCGGGTGGTGCACCGCGGCCTGAACCCCCGTTCGATCGCCATTCGCGAACGCGGACAACAACTCAGGCCCCAGGTCACCGACTGGGACAGCGCCGGGATCCTGCCCGCCAACCCCGACACCGCCGTGAGCCGGCTCTCGTCGGGGTCGCTGTCGTTGATGGCCTCGGCACCCGGCGAGACGGCCCGGCTCTTCGCCGCCCCCGAGGGCCTGCGCCCGCAGGACCCGGTCCGCATCGACGTCTTCGGTCTGGGTGCACTGGCGTTCTTCATCCTCACCGGCGGCCAGTCCCCGGCCACCTCACCCGGTGAGCTCATGGACCGGCTGCGCCGTGACCGCGGCCTGGACCTAGCCGTCGAACTCCCCCAGATACGAAGCGCGCTAAGGCAACTCGTGCTCGACGCCACCCACCCCAGCCCGGCTGAGCGCACCGCCGACATCGCCTCCTTCCTGGACAACCTGGAGGACGCCCGCAACGACGTGCTGGAGGTCTCCAGCGACACCGACCCGTTGGAGGCCGGGCCGGGTGCCGAACTGGGCGACGGGCGCTTCATCTATAAGCGCCGCCTCGGTGCGGGTTCCACCGCGGTCGGCATCCTGGTCGAGGACCGCAAAGTCGGATCCTCCACACGGGTCCTCAAGGTGTCCAGGGACAACGACGCCGCCGAACGCCTGCGCGCCGAGGCCAAGGTGCTGGCCGAGTTGGCCAACGACGAGCGGATCGTGACCCTGCACGACGTGGTCGACGTCGGGGGCCGCACCGCGCTGATCCTCAACTACGCCGGGCGCACCACGCTGGCCGAAGAACTCAACAACCGCCGACGGCTCTCGATCGACGTGCTGCAACGCTGGGGCACCGACCTGCTCACCGCGCTGGTCGCCCTGGAACGCAAAGGCCTGAATCACCGCGACATCAAACCGTCGAATCTGGCGGTCTTCCAATCCAACCCGCGTGCCGACTCGCACCTGGTGATGTTCGACTTCTCGATGGCCGGTGTCGACTCCAAGGACCTCGACGCCGGAACCCCGCCCTACCTGGATCCATTCCTGGGCACCGGGGACCGGCGCCAGTACGACACCGCCGCCGAACGCTACGGCGCCGCAGTCGTGCTGTTCGAGATGGCGACCGGGACGACCCCGCACTACGGGCCCGATCCGGGCGCCCACCCGGCCGCCGTCGATGACGACGTCACCCTCGCCGCCGGGATGTTCGAGCCGACGATCGCCGAGGCGATGGTGGAGTTCTTCACTGCGGCGCTGTCCCGCGACGCCACCAGACGGCCCGACACCGCCGAGGACATGCTGCGCGCGTGGCAGCGGGCGTTCACCGCGACCACCCCCGCCCGCACCCCGCAAGCCAGCGA
>JAHBAP020000212.1 GCA_018500005.2 Mycobacterium sp.
GCTCCGACGCCGGAGGAACTGCGCAGAGCTGTGCGGCTTTCGCGCCTGTTGCAGGCCGCCGCGTTGGTGGTCGCCCTAGCGTTCAGCGTCGTCGGGCCTAGCGTTCAGCGTCGTCGGGCCCAGCGTTCAGCGTCGTCGGGCCAAGCGTTCAGCGTCGTCGTCCGTAGCGGTCTGCCAGTTTCTCCTCGGCGGTGAGCGGAGCCTGGCCGGCCTGCGCCTGCGCGCGGGCGGCCGCCTCCCGCCGGCGCATCCGGATTTCGGCGTACACGAAGTAACCCAGGCCCAGCGGGGCGACGATGCCGAACGCGATCCACTGGATGCCGTAGGACAGGAACGGTCCGGCGTCGAGTTGGGGCAACGGCAGGACGTCCAAGCCGCCCGGCTGGTCCTCCACCAGTTGCAGGTAGGAGCCGGTCAGCGGTGTCTTGGTGAGTTCGGCGATCTGGCCGGTGTCGATGGCGTACACCTGCTGGTAGCCGGCTTCGGTGAATGGCTTCTTATCGTCGGCCGGGGCCCTCTGGGAGTCCCGCAGGCGGGCGGTGATGCCGACCGTCCCCTCGGGCGGCTTCGGGATCGACGGCACCGCAGTGCCCTGATCGGGATGGACGTAACCGCGGTTGACCAACACCGTCGGGCCGCCGTCCACCGCGAAAGCGGTGAGAACCTCATAAGCCGGCGCCCCGCCGATCACCCGCAGGCGGGCCAGCACTTCGGCAGTGGGCAGATAGTGGCCCGTCGCGGTGACCCGCCGCCACTGCGCATCCGGTGCCGAAGAATCCTGTCGGGGTAGCACGGAGGTCACGGGCACCGGCTCGGCCGACAGCGATGCCTCGATCTGGTGGTTCTCCCGCGAGGTGCGGGTGTTCTTGCCGAGTTGCCACGGTGCCAGCACGGTCAGGGCCAGATAGGTGAACATCGCCACCACCAGCGCCAGCGCGATCCATCCTGGACGCAGCAGGAACGCCAACCGTTTCATCGGTCGGCCAACCATTCGTCGACCCACTTATGCAAACCCGGCAGCGCCGCTTCGATGACATCGAAGGCCTCCACGAAATCCGCGTGGCCCCCGTAGTAGGGATCCTCGACGTCGAGGGCGTGTGTACCCGACCGGGGATCGAACGAGCGGAGCATGCGCAGCCGCTCAGACTCCACCCCCAGGTCGGTGAGCATTCGCATGTGGTTCCGGCCAAGGGCAACAACGAGATCGGCGGACAGGTGGTCGTCGCAGACCTGTGCGGCACGATGCGCGGTGGGATAGCCGCGGTCGGCAAGTACCCGGACCGCGCGGTGGTCGGCGCCATCGCCGGCATGCCAGCCACCGGTGCCGGCACTGCTTACCCTCACCACACCAGCCAGTCCGCGTTCGGCGATCTGGTGGGCGAACATCTTCTCGGCCATCGGGGAACGGCAGATGTTTCCGGTGCAGACGAATGTGACGTGCAGCAGGGGGCTAGACACCCAGAACCTCCCGTAGTTCGTCAACGGTGGCGACATGGGCGGCCGCATCTTCGGTCGGGTCGGACCCGCCGTAGCCCCAGCCGACCAATACCGTGCCGATCCCGTGCACAGCGGCGCCCTCGATATCGTGCGCGCGGTCACCGACCATCACGACCCTTTCGGGCAGCGGTTCGAGTTGGTCCAGGGCGTGCGCCAGCACGTCGGACTTGCTTGACCGGTGCCCGTCCAGGCTCGCGCCGGCGACGACCTCGAACTGCTCGGCGATGCCGAAATGTTCCAGGATTCGCAGCGCGGTCGGTTCGGCCTTCGAGGTGGCCACGGCCAGACGCACCCCAGCCGAGCGCAGATCGGCAAGCACCTCGGCGATACCGTCGAACATCGTGTTCATCGCCCAACCCCGTTGGGTGTAGTCAGCCCGGTAGGCGGCGATCGCCTCGTCGACCCGCTCACCGAGGCCCAGTGCTGACAGGGTGTGCTGCATCGGCGGACCCACTACCAGGCCGACCAGATCGCCTTCGGGCGCTTCGGCGCCGACCGCGCTCAGGGCGTGCCGGAAGCTTGCAACCACCCCCGCCGCGGAATCGGTCAGTGTGCCGTCGAGATCGAAGATCACCAACTGGGGGTTCAGTCCGGGCTTCACGGCTTCATTGTCCCCGAAGGGGCTGGCCCGGCCGACGACTACTGTGCTACTGGTGAGCGAGCAGGGTGTGCGTCCGGGGGCGCGGTACCACGGCGATGAAGCCGTCGGCCCTGGCATCCTGGACTTCGCGGTCAACGTGCGGCACGCCCAACCGCCGGTCTGGCTGCAGCGGCGACTCGCCGCCCGGTTGGCTGATCTGGGCTCCTATCCGGGCGCGGCAGACCACGTCGCGGCGGTCACAGCGGTTGCCCGGCGACACGGGGTGGCCGAGGACCGCGTGCTGCTGTTGGCCGGCGGGGCCGAGGGGTTCGCACTATTGCCCGCGCTGCACCCGCGCCGCGCCGCGCTGATCGCGCCGTCGTTCACCGAACCCGAAGCCGTGCTGAGCGCCGCCGGCGTGCCCTGCGATCACGTCGTCCTCCCGCCGCCGTTCCGGCTCTCCGGCGCCCCGGTGCCCGAGGCGGCCGATCTGGTGGTGGTGGGCAATCCGACCAACCCGACCGGTGTCGTGCACCCGCGGGAATCGGTGCTGGCGTTGCGCCGCCCCGGTCGGCTGCTGGTGGTTGACGAGGCCTTCGCCGACGCGGTGGGCGACGGCGAATCGCTGGCTGCCCTGGGGTTGCCCGACGTGGTGGTGTTGCGCAGCCTGACCAAGACCTGGGCGTTGGCCGGTCTGCGGGTTGGCTACGCGCTGGGCGATCCCGATGTGCTGGCCCGGTTGTCGGCAGGCCGCCCGCACTGGCCATTGGGCACCCTGCAACTGGAGGCCATCACCGCATGCTGCGCGCCTGCGGCGGTCGAGCAGGCCCGCGCCGGGGCCCGGGAGCTGGCCGCCGACCGTGCCGCGATGGCGGCGGCGTTGGCGGCCCTCGGGTTGGAGGTGGTCGACGGCGACGCGCCGTTCGTCCTTTTCGCCGTACCTGACGCCACGCTGGTGCGGAAACGCCTGAAGGCCAACGGAATTGCGGTACGCCGCTGCGACACCTTCATCGGGCTGGGGAATAATTATCTTCGGGCGGCGGTGCGGCCGGAGTGGCCGACATTGGTGGCGGCACTGACGGAGGCGCTGCAATGACCGTCCGGTTGGCAGATGTCATCGCGGTCCTCGACGACGCCTACCCGCCGCACCTGGCCCATGACTGGGATTCGGTCGGCTTGGTCTGCGGTGATCCGGATGATCCGATCGAGTCGATCACCGTCGCCGTCGACGCCACCGAGGCGGTCGTGGACACCGTCGCTCCCCGTGGGCTGTTGCTGGCCCACCACCCGCTGCTGTTGCGCGGGGTGGACACGGTGGCTGCCAGCACGCCCAAGGGCGCGCTCATCCACCGACTGATCCGATCCGGTGCGGCCTTGTTCACCGCCCACACCAACGCCGACGCGGCCAGCCCGGGGGTCTCCGATGCCTTGGCCGAAACGCTGGGGCTCACCGTGGACGGCGTGCTCGACCCGGCCTCCGGCGGTCCGGCTCTGGACAAGTGGGTGGTATTCGTCCCGATCGGCAGCGCCGACGCGGTGCGCGAGGCACTGTTCGCCGCGGGCGCCGGCCATATCGGCGACTACTCGCACTGCAGTTGGACCGTGACCGGTGCCGGTCAGTTCCTGCCCGGGCCCGGTGCCGCACCGGCCATCGGGACGGTCGGCGCGGTGGAACTGGTGGCCGAGGATCGCGTCGAGGTGATCGCCCCGGCCGGAATCCGCGGGCGGGTGCTGGCGGCGATGCGTGCGGCCCATCCCTACGAAGAGCCCGCTTTCGACGTGATCAGCCTGGCGTCGCTGCCCGGCGGCATCGGCATCGGGCGGCTTGCCAGCCTGCCCAGTCCGCAACGGTTCGCCGAGTTCGTGGCCCGGGTCAATTCCGCTCTGCCACAGACGAGTTGGGGAATCCGCGCGGCCGGTGATCCAGACGCGCAAGTCAGTCGGGTGGCGGTCTGCGGGGGATCGGGCGACTCGCTGCTGGCAGCGGCGCGGGCGGCCGGAGTTCAGGCCTACCTCACCGCAGACCTGCGTCACCATCCGGCCGACGAACACCGGCGAGGCAGCGCCGTCGGACTGATCGACGTCGCGCACTGGGCCAGCGAATACCCCTGGTGCACTCAAGCGGCACAACTGCTGCGATCTCATTTCGGCGACCTGCTGACAGTCACGGTCTGTCCGATTCGCACCGACCCGTGGAATATCGAGGAGAGGCCATCATGAAAGCGGAACTAGCCCAACAACGTTCGCTCCTCGGGCTGGCTGAATTGGACGCCGAGCTGACCCGGTTGGCGCACCGCGCGACCCATCTGCCCGAGCAGCAGCGCTACCAGGAGCTGGAAGCCCAGCAGCGCGAGGTGGCCGATCGGATCGCCGTCGTGGACCTCGCGCTGGAAGACCTGGACGCCCAGATCGCCAAATTGGAGTCCGAGGTCGACACCGTCCGCCAGCGTGAGGATCGGGACCGCGGTCTGCTGGACTCCGGCGCCGTCGGCGATCCCAAGCAGCTCGAGGAACTCCAGCACGAACTTGGCACACTGGAACGGCGCCAGGCCAACCTGGAGGACTCCCTGCTCGAGGTGATGGAGCGCCGCGAACAAATCGCCGCCGACCGAGCCCGCGAACAGGCCGGTTTGCAGGCCGTCGAGAGCGACCTGGTAACCGCCCGGCAGGAGCGGGACACGGTGCTGGCCGAGGTTGAACAGGCCCGCACCGACACTACCGCCCGCCGTGCGGAGGCGGCTGCCGGGATCGACGGTGAACTGCTCAAGACCTACGAACGTCAGCGCGCGACATCGGGTATCGGTGCGGGCCGGCTGCTGGGCGTGCGCTGCGGAGCCTGCCGCATCGAACTCGACCGCGGCGAACTGGCCCGCATCGCCGCGGCCGCCGAGGACGAGGTGATGCGCTGCGACGAGTGCGGCGCAATCCTGTTGCGGATCAAGGACTGATGATTCAGTGAAGGTCATCGTCGAGGCCGACGGCGGCTCCCGTGGAAACCCCGGACCGGCCGGATTCGGCTGTGTGGTGTTGTCCGAGGACCGTGCCACCGTGCTGGCAGAGCACGGTCAGTCGATCGGGATCACCACCAACAATGTCGCCGAGTATCGCGGCCTGATCGCCGGACTGGAGCAGGCCCGCCGACTGGGCGCCGAGGACGTCGAGGTCCGGATGGACTCCAAGCTCGTCGTCGAGCAGATGGCCGGCCGGTGGAAGGTCAAACACCCCGGACTGGCCGAATTGCATCAGCAGGCCCGCGCCCTGGCGTCAACCTTCGGCTTCGTCAGGTTTTCCTGGATTCCGCGGGAGCAGAACAAGCATGCCGACCGGCTGGCCAACGAGGCCATGGACGGCGCCAAGCTGGCTGAGGTGGCCGACGAACCTCTGGAGATCCGACGCGCCGCCGACCCGCCCGCGAGCGCGGTGGCCGTCCCGCCGTCGACGTGGACCGGTAACCGCGGCGGTCCGACCCGGCTGCTGCTGCTGCGTCACGGTCAGACCGAACTGTCCCGGCAACGCCGCTACTCCGGGCGGGGCAATCCCGAACTCACCGATGTCGGCCGTCGCCAGGCGCAGGACGCTGCGCGCTACCTGTCGGCCAAGGGCGGAATCTCGGCGGTGGTGAGTTCCCCGTTGGCCCGTGCCTACGAAACCGCCAAGGCGGCTGCCGACGCGCTGGGACTTGCGGTCACCGTCGATGACGAGTTGATCGAGACCGACTTCGGGCAGTGGGAAGGGCTGACCTTCACAGAAGCCGCCCAGCGCCACCCGGAGATCCACGGCCGCTGGTTGCGCGACACCGGCCTGGCGGCTCCCGGCGGCGAGAGCTTCGATGAGGTGGCCGACCGGGTGGCACGCGTGCGGGACCGCCTGATCTCCGAACACGGGGAGTCCACCGTCCTGGTGGTGTCGCACGTGACCCCGATCAAGACACTGCTGCGCCTGGCACTTGACGGTGGTCCGTCGATCCTGCATCGGCTGCACCTGGACCTGGCCTCGCTGAGTATCGCCGAGTTCTACCCCGACAACGGTGCCTCGGTGCGTCTGGTCAACGACACCTCCTACCTCCGGGGCTGACCCCGCCGTCCACCGAGGAGTGACTCATGCACGACGAGCAGCACGGCAACGAGCACCACGCCACCTGGGAAGACCACTACTCCGCCCGGCCGCAGGTCTGGAGCGGACGGGTCAATGCCCAACTGGCCGATATCGCCCCCCGACTCGGCGGCACCACAGCACTGGACCTGGGCTGCGGGGAGGGCGCGGACGCGATCTGGCTGGCCGAACAGGGTTGGCGGGTCGTCGCCGTCGACGTGTCGGGCACCGCGCTGAGCCGAGCCCGCGCCGCCGCCGCCTCGCGCGGCGTGGCCGAGCACATCGATTTCCAGCAGCACGACCTCACCCGGGGGTTTCCCGACGGCAGTTTCGACCTGGTGTCGGCGCAGTTCCTGCACAGCACCGTGGACATGGACCGCACAGCCATCCTGCGGCGGGCCGCGGCGGCGGTGTCACCCGGCGGTGCTCTGCTGATCGTCGAC
>JAHBAP020000581.1 GCA_018500005.2 Mycobacterium sp.
CGCGGGGAGGAGGGGGTCCCCCCCCTCCCCCCCCGGCGCGAACATTTCCGGGGGGCCCCCCCTGGCCCTCCCCCGGCCCCCCCCCACCACCCCCCCGGCCCGCCTGCTGCTGGCCGGGATGAGCAGCACGCTGAACGCCGCGGGTAAGAAGGGTCTCGTCGTCGACCCCGACGCCGCGGTGATCCGGCCGGGCCGAGGTTTCGACGACATCGTCTTCAGCACGATCGACGCCGCGGTGCAGGCTGCCGAGGAGTGGTTGGCGGCCCGCTAGTTTCCGCCGATCAGGCTCGCGATCTGCACGCGATCGTCGTATCCCCGTAACTTCACCGGTCTGCCGATACGCCAGAACCGTTGTTCGCGTTCCGATGCGGCCTGCACGGTGGCCGCGGAGGCCAGCGCCCGGCTGGGCTCGGAACGGGCCAACTCCGCCAACCGGGCCGCCTCATTGACCGGTTCGCCGATCACCGTGTACTCGAAACGCTCTCGGGCCCCGACGTTTCCGGCCACCACCTCCCCGGCGGCAACCCCGATCCGGGCCGGGCATTCCGGCACCTCCAGTCGCAGCCGCTGGACGATCGCCCGGGTCGCGGCCAGGGCATCGCTCTCCGGACTGGGCAGGCCGACGGGGGCGCCGAAGATCGCCAGGGCGGCGTCGCCCTCGAACTTGTTCACCAGACCGTGGTTGCGGTCGACCTCCTCGACGATCACGCCGAAGAAGCGGTTGAGCAACTCGACCACCTCGATAGGCGGTCTGCTGGTGACGAGCTTGGTGGATCCGACGATGTCGACGAACAGCACCGCGACATGACGTTCCTCGCCGCCAAGCCGGGGGTTGCGCTGCTCGGCGGCCGCTGCCACCTCCCTGCCGACGTGGCGGCCGAACAGGTCCCGCACCCGTTCGCGCTCACGTAGACCGTCGACCATCGTGTTGAAGCCGCGCTGCAACTCGCCGAGTTCGGTGCCGTCGAACACCACCACCTTGGAGTCAAGATCGCCCTGTTCCACCCTCTTGAAGGCCTCTCGCACCATCCGTACCGGGGTCGCGGTCAGCCAGGCGTGGATCAGCATCAGGATGAAGCCGAACACGAATGCCGCCCCGGCGGTGATCAGGATGGCCACTTCCAGTTGGGTCTGGCTCAGGTTGTCCAGGACGAGGGAGAACATTCCGACCAGCCCTATCCCGATCAGCGGCAGTCCCGAGCAGACCATCCAGATCGTCATGGTGCGGCCCAGGATTCCCGGTGCGAGCCGGTGCGGCGGGTCGCCGGCGGCCAGGGCCTGGGCGGCCACCGGCCGTAACGCGAACTCGGCGAACAGGTAGGAACCGGTCGCGACCAGAGCCCCGCAGAAGGTCATGGCCAGCCCCATCCGGGGGATGAAGTCGGTGTCGTAGACGCCGTAGGCGACGGTGAGCAGGACCGCGCCGATTCCCCACAGCACGAGATGGACCAGGGCTATTCGCCACGGGGCGAGGAACACGTTGCGCTGGTCGGTGCGATTCGGCGCCCTGTCCTCGATGGACCATCGCAGTGAGTTGACCGTGCGGCTGGTGATCCACCAGGTTCCGATACCCAGCGCCAGGGCGGTGTAGGTGGGCAACAGGACCATCGGAAGCCAGGCGGGCACGTCGGTGAAGACGCTGGGGACCGGGAAGGCCACCGCGACCAGCAGCAGTGCCACCGCGAACCCGATCAGGTTTATCGCGATCATGGCCACCGTGAGGATGGTCTGGATGCGGATCCGACGCCGGGCCGGGCTCTCGGTCGGACGGCCCAGCAGCAGGGACCCATAGGCGGGTTTCGGGGACAGCCGGTCGCTCTGCCGGGTGACCCGCTCCAGAACGCGGCCGAGCCGCTGCGCCACGTTCACTGTCATCGTGGCGTCAGCCTAGATCCCCGCGACGAGCCGCCTAAGCTGATCCGGTGCGACTTGTGATCGCCCAGTGCACCGTGGACTATCTGGGCCGACTGACCGCCCACCTTCCGTCGGCCCGGCGACTGCTGCTGGTCAAGGCGGACGGGTCGGTCAGCGTGCACGCCGACGACCGCGCCTACAAGCCGCTCAACTGGATGAGCCCGCCGTGCTGGCTCACCGAGAACCTCGACGGCGAGGTTCCGGTGTGGCTGGTGGAGAACAAGTCCGGCGAGCAGTTGCGGATCACCAGCACCGAGATCGAGCACGACTCCAGCCACGAGTTGGGTACCGACCCGGGGCTGGTCAAGGACGGCGTCGAGGCACACCTGCAGGAACTGCTGGCCGAGCACATCGAATTGCTGGGGGAGGGCTACACCCTGGTGCGCCGCGAGTACATGACCGCGATCGGTCCGGTGGACATCATGTGCCGCGATGCGGACGGCGCTTCGGTCGCCGTGGAGATCAAACGCCGCGGCGAGATCGACGGGGTCGAGCAGTTGACCAGGTATCTGGAACTGCTCAATCGGGATCCGCTGCTGGCCCCCGTCAGCGGAGTGTTCGCCGCCCAGCAGATCAAGCCGCAGGCTCGAACCCCCGCCCAGGCTCGCGGAATCCGTTGCCCGACGCTGGATTACGACCCGACGCGCGGGATGGACAGCGACGAGCCCCGGCTGTCCTGATGTTCCGCCGGGTTGATCCTGGGCCGGATGGTCATGACTACGAAGTGGTTGCGATCCCGGGTGCGCGTGCGGTCAAGACCTACCGCTGCCCCGGATGCGATCACGAAATCCGTTGCGGTGTGCCACATGTGGCGGTGTGGCGCGTCGACGATGAGGCGGGGGCGGAACCGCGGCACTGGGACACCCCGTGCGGGGCCCAAAGGGCGCACCCCGGGCCGAACCGCCCC
>JAHBAP020000105.1 GCA_018500005.2 Mycobacterium sp.
CAGACCACCTCAGGACCGTCCCGCCTCGGGGCCGTGACTGCCGACGGCACAGTAGCCCACCTCGGGGGCGGTGGATTCTCGCGCACACCCGCCGAGCATTACCTACTTGCCGCGCCGAGCCGAAGTGACCTAATTCCCTGTTCGCCGCCGGCCGAACGCGCCTAGCGTCAGTTGCCGTGGAGCGGCGCACGATACGGTTTTTCGGGGGGACCACAGGCGCGGCTGCCGCAACCATCGCCGTCGTCCTAGCCAGTTGCTCGAACGCCGGGACCGCCGCCGCGGAGCCACGGCAGGCCGACTCCGGCACCTCCGGCGACATGGTGATCGAGGTCTCCTCCGGAGGAGGCCTGGCGCCCCCGGCGGTGCGGGTCAGTGACTCGCTGCCCCGAATCTGGATCGGGGGCGATGGCCGGTACCTGCGGCAGACCTCGAAATCCGGCAGTCCGGCGGTCATCGCGTTGGAGGAACGCCGGATCCCCGACGCCGCATTGGCCGGACTGATCCAGGACGCCCGCGCCGCGGGACTGCTCGACGTAGACCCGGACTACGGCGACCCGCCCGTAGCCGACGCGATGGTGACGCGGGTGGTGGTCGTAACCGGCGGCACGCGACATACGGTGCTGATCTCGGCGCTGGGTTATCCCGGCCTGGACCTCCCGGAGGACGCAGTCAGCGCACGCACCCGACTCACGAAGTTCCTCGACACGCTGGAACACCCGGAGCGAATGGCCGGTGCCAGCGGCCCGTCCGACTATGCCCCGGCCGAGATGGCCGTCTTCGTTCTCGGGTCGGCGGCCTCATCGATCCAAACGACCCCTGCCCCCTGGCCATTGGGTGATCTGGGCACCGCCGGCGTCGCGACGGACTGGCCTGACCGCTCGGCGCGATGCCTGGTGATCACCGGCAGCCAGATCGCGGCAGTGGTTTCAGCGGCGGCCGGCAACGACCGATTTGCCCCCTGGCGGTCCGAAGACGGATTGTGGGACCTCGCCCTTCGACCGCTGCTGCCCGATGAGCACAGTTGCGCGGACGTCCTGGGTTAAGCGGTCGGCCATGCAGCACTGGAGCGACCTCGAAATCACCGATCAGGAATTCCGCGACGACGATCTGTCCAATCTGCAGACCGAACGGTGCGTATTCACCGGCTGCGACTTCAGCGGCGCCAACCTCGCCGAGTCGATCCATTTGGGATCCGCGTTCCGCAACTGCCGGTTCCGCCGGACCACGCTGTGGCACAGCACCTTTCGCAACTGCAGCCTGATCGGATCAGCCTTTGAAGACTGCCGGATGCGCCCCGCGGTATTCGATGAGGTCGACTTTACCCTGGCGGTGCTGGCCGGCGCGGATCTGCGCGGGGCCGACCTGTCGGGCAGCCGGCTGCGCGAGGCGTCACTGGTCGGCGCCGACCTGCGCAAGGCGGTGTTGCGCGGAGCCGACCTCATCGGCGCGCGCGCGGAGGGACTGCGTCTGCAGGAGGCCGATCTGCGTGGCGCCCGGATCGATCCGACACTGTGGACCAGCGCGAACTGCCGGGGCGCACGGATCGACGTCACCCAGGCATTGGGGTTCGCCGCGGCCCATGGACTCGACATCCACGGTTGAGAGACGGCGGTCGACACCCCCGGCTAATTGGCTCCGGCGTTCGCTCCGAGGGAGAACGTCGGGATGATCGGCGGAACGGTCACCGCGGGATGCAACGTGATCCCGGGATCGGACACCACCGGTGCAGCCGGCACCTGAATGACGGGCGGCAGGACTCCACCGGGATGCGGCATCGGAATCATCGGCCCTTCCGGCGCCACCGGCACATGCAGGACGATCGGCCCCACCGGATGCGGGACCTGCTGCGGTGTCACTTCGGGTAGGGACACGATCGGCGGGGTGACCACCGGCGGCAGCGCGACCGGGGGCTGCGCGACCGGGGGCTGCGCCTGCGGCGTCACTTCCGGAGGGCTCACCTCGGGCACGCTCACCTCGGGGGCGCTCACCTCGGGGGCTGCGGGTTTCGCCGCATCCGGCCTGACCGCCGCAACACTGGCTGCAGGAGCGTTAACCGCGATCGGCGGTGCCGTGACCGCGGCCGCGGGCACGGCTCGCGCCGGCACCGCCGTCGGGGCGGGGACCGGAGCGGTCACCCGAACCGACTGGGTGCTCACGGCGCTCACGGCCTTCTCTGCAGGCTGGATGACGACGGGAGCTGTAGTGGTCGGCACGCTCCCGGTGTTGAGGAGGGTGACCATCAGACCCCCGACTGCGACCGCGGCGAAGCCCGCTGCGATCCCGAACACCAGGGTCGACCGGCCACGGCGGGGTTCCGCAGGCCGTTGCGCCGCCGGCACGGTGGACTCATCGAACTCCTCTCCGAAGTACGGGAGCGGTTCGGCGACGGAGTCTTCGTCCTGCGACCACGCCAGCGCCCGGAAGGTCTCAGACTGCGCCCCGTCTCCGCGGTCCGCGGTCCATGCGGTCGGGGTCCGACCGGTGCGGGGCTCGTGGGGCACCGTCCGGTTGGCGGCTGTCGGATCCGTTTCCGGGGCCGTGGGAATCCTCGTCATCGCGTTCACCTCCGTGTGGCGCAGCCCCGGGTGGGCTGCTCTCACAGGTAGGTGCAACCGGCCGGTATCGATCGCACACTTTTTTCGAAGACTTCTTTCGCCCCCGCGCACATGCTCCGTCTCCCGGCAGGATCCGCCGAAAAAGTCGCTGAAAAAACTTCCGAAAAAAGTGTGCGACCGGCGTGGGGCATTTGCACCTACCTGTGAAAGCAGCCCATCCGGGGCGGCGCACACCAGCAAGGAGAACCCCATGACCACCAACTCGATCCTCGCCAAACTCGCTGCGATGACCGCCACCGTGGCAGCGCCGGCGATGTTGTTCCTCGGTGCGGGCACCGCACAGGCGAACATGGACGTCGCGAGCCGTCCCGCGCCGGGCGGTATGGACGTCGTGGTCACGACCTGGTCGAACAACCCTGGGGAGCCCGCCCCCGCAGGCTGGTGCCTGTTCAACTCCAGGGTGGTGGGAAACCCGATCGGCAAGCCCCTGCCGGCGATCGACGTTCCGTTCTACCTGCCGGAAGGCGCTTCCCCGGCGACCTCCCGGCTGTGGTTCCCGACCTATCCGACCGGCGCTACCTGGAACATCTCCGTGGCCTGCCCCAACTCGGCACCGCAGTTCTCCCAGATTGTGTGGTGACACCCGGGCGGGCCGGTATCGGGGACTTATGTCCCTGTTACCGGACCGCCCGCCGGTTTACACTCAGGAAAATTCGAGACGGCCGCGGGGATCCTCGTTATGACCGAAGCACTGGAGCTTGAGCCCAGCGTCGGTGTGCGCGATGGTGAACTGGCTAGAGCGGCCGCAGCAGGTGATCGTCAGGCCTTCGCCGAGATCTACGACCGCTATGCCGATCGCCTCTATGACTTCTGCGTCGGACTGCTCGGGGACCGCGATGCCGCGGCCGACTGCGTCCAGGACGCGTTCTGTGTTGCCGCGACGGACCTCGGAGGTCTGCGCGAACCCGACAAACTCCGACCGTGGTTGTACTCGATCGCCCGCCATCATGCGATGCGGCGCCTTCGACACCGCTACCGCGAAGAGGTATCCGATGAGGTGCCCGACATGGTCTCCAATGAGGC
Source organism: Mycobacterium sp. (assembly GCA_018500005.2). Classification (GTDB taxonomy): domain Bacteria; phylum Actinomycetota; class Actinomycetes; order Mycobacteriales; family Mycobacteriaceae; genus Mycobacterium. The sequence continues at coordinate 3,639 of JAHBAP020000105.1, forward strand.
AAGCCCGGAAACGCTTGCCGGACAGAGTGATTTAGCCCGCCTGGTCGCCGACACCGCCGGCGGGCTATCAGACCGCGACCGCGAACTGCTGGATCTGTCCTACCGGCACGGACTGGACGGCCCTGAACTCGCTGAAGCTCTCGGCGTAACGCTGACCAGCGCGAACACCATGATGTTCCGGCTGCGCCAGACCGTCGAACGCTGTCTGGGAGCCCTTCTGGTGGCCCGCGGCGCCCAGGCCAACCCACACGCGTGCCCGGAGTGGGCCGCAGTCCTGAAGGGTGGGGATGGGCAGTTCCCCGTCCTGATGCGCAAACGCATGGCCCGCCATATCGACTGCTGCCAAAGCTGCGAACAGGATCAGCGCCGGCA
>JAHBAP020000327.1 GCA_018500005.2 Mycobacterium sp.
CCATCGGGGTGCCCGTTCCCCCCAACCGCCCCGCCGAACACGAACGAGTCGCTCACGCCCTCGCCGAGGTCTACGACGGAAACATCCACGACCTCACCGCCGCGCTGATCTCCGCGATGCGCGAACTCGCCGGACGCCAGGGGGTGTCCTGGGACTTGATCCGGGGCGCCGACGCCGCCGACGCCGGCCCCCGCGACGCCCAAGGACTGCGGACCGTGGTCGACCGGGTGATACCGCAGCTTCGGGAAGACCTGCGGCAGAAAGTGTTCGGCGAACCGGGCGGTGAGGATCCGCTGATCCTCACCGAACCCTCACCCCTGGCCCGCTACGGACACCTGAAACTCCTGACCGAACTGAGCGATTTCAGCGCACGGAGACGACGACCGGTGTGGCTGATCCTGCCGCAGTTACGCGGCCAGCACGGCCCGCTGATCGACCGCGAACCGCTCCAACTCGGCTCGCACGGGCAGTTCCTGATGTGGAAGCAGGATTCCGGCCTTGCCACAGCACCCGCCAAGGAGGTCCGGTAATGGCCTGGAGTTCAGCCGATTTGGTGTCCGCGCTGCGCCGCCAGGTCCTCGACCTGGAGACCGACCTGCGGGCGCGGGTCGACGGCGACGATCACGCGCTGCGCCAGCCGGGGGTGTGGCAGGCCTGGGAATCGGACTACGACGCCGCGTTCGCCGCGCAGCGCACCGCGGCGACGTGGGCGCAGTGGCGCAACGAACGAGTCACCCAGGCCGCGGTCGCCTGGGTGCTGCTGACGGTGTTCGCCCGCTACTGCGAGGACAACGACCTGGTCTCCTTGCGCTGGATCGGCGGGGCTGAAGCCGACGACCGCACCCCGGCCCCGGACGCCCGGCGCGCCTACTTCCAAGCCCATCCCGAACACACCGACCGCGAATGGCTCGGCGAAATCATCGCCCACTTCGCCAAATTCAGTGCCACCGCCGCCCTGGTGGACAGCTTCTCCCCGCTGCACCTGGTGTCCCCGTCCGGTGACGCAGCCCGGGCCCTGCTGGAGTTCTGGTGGCAGCAAGGAGACGACGGACAACCGCGCTACACGTTCACCGGGATCGACACCCGCTTCCTTGGCGACGCCTACCAGGATCTGTCCGAGTACGCCAAGAAGACCTACGCCCTGCTGCAGACTCCGGATTTCGTCGAGGAGTTCATCCTCGACCAGACCCTGGAACCCGCCCTGGCCGACCGGCCACTGGAAGGGTTCACCGTCATCGACCCCACCTGCGGCTCAGGGCATTTCCTTCTCGGCGCCTTCCACCGCCTGCACCGGCAGTGGCAGCGCCGCGCCCCCGGGCTGGGTGCACGGGAACTCGTCGCCAAAGCCCTCGGCAGCGTCTACGGCGTCGACATCAACCCCTTCGCCGTCGCCGTCGCCCGGTTCCGGTTGCTGGTCGCAGCGTTGCAGGCCGCCGGTGATGCCAGCATTGAGCAGAAGATCGGCTATACGCCGCACCTCGCAGCCGGTGACAGCCTGCTGTGGGGTGCACCGCAACAAGCACTCGACGACGATCTGATGATGTTCGGCAACGTCATTCGCGCCGACAGCACCGAAAATCCAAGTGCCCTTAAAGAGATTCTTCATCGGCATCACGATGCTGTCGTCGGCAATCCGCCGTTCATCACGCCCAAGGACGCGGCGCTCAACAGCACCTATCGGCAGCTGTACCGCTCGACGCACATGAAATACGCACTCACCGTGCCGTTCATGGAACTGTTCTTCCGGCTCGGGTGGCCGGCTGGCGCAGAGCGACCTGCGGGGTGGGTCGGGCAGATCACCTCCAACTCGTTCATGAAGCGCGAATTCGGAACCAAACTCATCGAGCAGTTCCTCCCCACCGTCGACGTGCGGACGGTCATCGACACCTCGGGCGCCTATATCCCCGGCCACGGCACGCCGACGGTGATCGTCGTCGGCCGGAACCAGCCGCCGACGGTCAGCACCGTCCGCGCCGTCCTCGGATCGCGCGGCGAGCCGGGTCGGCCCGACGAACCCGCCAAAGGCTTGGTATGGACCTCCATCACCGAGCATCTCGACGAGGTGGGCTTCGAGAACCCTTTCATCAGCGTGACCGATCTGCCGCGCGCTACGTTGAACACCCATCCCTGGAGCCTGTCCGGCGGTGGGGCGGTGGAGTTGCTGGCCACGATCTCGCAAGGGTCGACGGAGTCCCTCGCCGCTGTGGCCGACTCGGTGGGCATTACCTCGTTCACTCTTGAAGATGACGTCTTCATCCAACCGCCCGATGTCGTTCGACGTCATAGCCTTTCGCCGATCCGCCCGATGGTTGTAGGAGATGAGCTCCGCGACTGGACGCGACAGGTGCACGACGAGGCCATCTTCCCGTACAACGAACAGTTCGAGCCATTGACAACGCTGCTACCCACTACCGAAGCATTCATGTGGCCGTACCGGTCAACGCTTCAGAACAACAAGATGTTCGGCAATCAGACCAAGATCGAAGCAGGACTGCACTGGTATGAGTTCGGCAGGCTCACCAAGAATAAACTTGCCGTCCCTCTCTCCATCACCTTCGCGGAAGTCGCCACACACAACCACTTCGTGCTGGACCGCGGCGGAAAGGTGTTCAAACAGACCGCGCCGGTGATCAAGCTGCCCGAGGGAGCGTCGGTCGAGGATCACCTGCGATTGCTAGGCGTGCTGAACTCGTCGGTGGCGTGCTTCTGGCTCAAGCAGAATTGTCAGAAGAAAGGTGGCGGCGGACATGGCGGCGGCTCAGCAGCGAACGAGTGGTCCCATACCTATCAGTACAACGGCACCAACCTAAGCGATTTCCCGCTGCCGGCATCCACCCCACTCGACCGCGCTCAGGTTATGGACGGCCTGGCCCAGCAGTTGCAGCAACAGGCCCCGGCGGCGGTCGCGGACCGCGACACGCCTACCCAGGCCGTTCTAGAATCCGCACGGCGGGAATTCGACCGGTTGCGCGCGCTGATGATCGCCCACCAGGATGAACTGGACTGGGATTACTACCGGATTTACGGCCTGATCGACGATGATCTGACCTTCCCCGCGGGCCCTCCTGGAATCGCCCTTGGCGAGAGGGTTTTCGAGATCGCGCTGGCCCGGCGGATTCGCGATGGCGAGCACACCGCGTGGTTCGACCGGCACGGTTCGACCTCGATCACCGACATCCCTGCCCACCTGCCCGCCGACTACCGCGAACTTCTGCAGCGCCGCCTCGACGCCATCGAGTCCAACCCGCACATCCGCCTGCTGGAAAAGCCCGAGTACAAGCGCCGTTGGGCGATGGAGCCCTGGGACAAGCAGGTCGAATCCGCCCTGCGGGGTTGGCTTTTGGATCGCATTGAGGACCGCTCGTTGTGGTTCGACCGCGACGGCCGGGCCACACCACGCTCCGTCGCTCAGCTTGCCGACATTCTCGACCGGGACGCTGACTTCCGCGATGTGCTGCGACTGTGGGCCGGTGACGCCAACGCCCCGACCGGCACGGCGCTGGCGAAATTGCTTGCCGACGAGGCGGCCCCGTTCCTGTCGGCTTACCGCTACAAGCCGGCGGGGCTGGACAAGCGCGCCGATTGGGAGCACACCTGGGCGCTGCAGCGCCGCGAGGACGCCCGGGAGAAACTCGACGGCCCGATCCCGGTGCCGCCGAAGTACAAGCCGACCGACTTCGCCAAGCCCGCCTATTGGTCACACCGCGGCAAGCTCGACGTGCCCAAGGAACGGTTCATCTCCTACCCGAACGCAGGGCGCGACACCGACCCCACCGAACTGCTCGGCTGGGCCGGCTGGGACCACGCCGAGCAGGCCCTCGCGCTGGCATCCCTGGTCAGTGCGCGCACCGAGGAGGGCTGGGACACCCCGCGGCTGATCCCCCTTCTGGCCGGGCTGCACGAGCTCGCGCCCTGGGTACGGCAGTGGCACAACAAGATCGACCCCGAGTACGGCGAGTCCGTGGCCGACACCATCGACTCCGAACTCGCCGGGCGGCTGGCCGAATACCACCTCACCACCACCGACCTGACAACCTGGCGGCCGGCGCCGGCCACCCGCGGACGAAGGGCCAGAACGTCATGACCACCCTGCTGCGCGATGTCATCGACATCCCCGACCGGGTCGGGGCAGACGACTACGTCCTTCGCCTGACCGACTCCACCAACGACGACGCGCACCTGGCTGCCGCGCTGGACCAGTACGTCGTCACCGCCTCGCTGCGGGAGAACTTTCTGGCCGCCATCGAGCTGGTGGCCGACGCGCTGAACAAGGACACCTCCCGCGCGGCCTACCTCACCGGGTCCTTCGGCTCGGGCAAGAGCCACTTCATGGCGGTGCTCTACGCGCTGCTGGGCAACCGCCCGGCGGTGCGCACGAACAAGTTCTCCGACCTCACCGGCCGCTACGACGGCGAACTGTCCGGCAAGAAGATCCTGCGCTTGACCTATCACCTGCTCGGGGCACGCTCGCTGGAGCAGGCGGTGCTGGGCGGCTACGTCGAGCAGATCCGCCGCCTGCATCCCGACGCCCCACTGCCGGCGGTACATGTCTCCGATGCCCTGCTGGCCGACGCAGAAGGCCTGCGGGCGCAGATCGGTGACGAGGAGTTTCTGTCCCGGCTGGGCGGGGAGTCCGGCAGCGACGACGGCTGGGGTGGACTGCTCGGGGCGGGCTGGGATCTGCCGCGCTACCAGGCGGCGTTGCAGGCCTCCCCGGATGAGCCGGCGCGCCGGGAACTGGTGTCGGCGTTGGCAGGCAGCTACTTCAAGGCCTTCGCCGAGACCGCCGACTACATCGACCTTGACCGCGGGCTGGTGGCGATCTCCGAGCACGCCAAGAGCCTCGGCTATGACGCGGTGGTGCTGTTCCTCGACGAGCTGGTGCTGTGGCTGGCCTTCTCGGTGCGCGACAACGAGTTCTTCGCCCGCGAGTCACAGAAGATCACCAAGCTCGTCGAGTCCTCGGGGCGTCAGCGGGCGATCCCGTTGATCTCGTTCATTTCCCGGCAGATGGATCTGCGGAAGTGGTTCGCCGACGCCGGGGCGTCCGGGGCCGAGCAGGAGGCCCTGGACCGGGCGTTCCAGTACCAGCAGGGCCGGTTCCGGGAGATCGCGCTGGGCGATGACAACCTCGCCGAAGTCGCCCACGCCCGGCTGCTGCGCCCCCGCGACGACGCGGCCCGCGCGGTGCTCGACCAGGCGTTTGCCAACCTCACCCGCAACCCCGAGGTGTGGGATGTGTTGCGCGACAGCCTCAACACCGACGAGAAGCATCGCGGATCGTCGGAAGCCGAGTTCCGGTTGACCTATCCGTTCTCGCCGGTGCTGATCTCCACGCTGCGCAACCTGTCCTCGGTGATGCAACGTGAGCGCACCGCGCTGAAGGTGATGCAGCGCATGCTCGTCGAGCGCCGCGACACCCTGACCATCGACGACCTGATCCCGGTCGGGGATGCCTTCGACCACGTCGTCCACGGCGGGGAGCCGATCGACAACCACGCTGCGGCGATGTTCCGGGCGGCCAACGATCTCTACACCAATCGGCTGCTGCCGACGCTGCTGGACAAGCACTCCGTCACCACCGAACAGCTGGAGACCGATCCCGCGTCGGTGCCGGCGGGCTTCCGCGGCCAGGTGCGCATCGCCAAGACGCTGCTGCTCTCGGCGATCGCCCCGAATGTGCCTGCGCTCAAAGACATCACGGCCTCCCGGTTGGCCGCCCTCAATCACGGATCCATCCGGGCCCGGATCGCCGGCGGCGAGGCCCGGCAGACCCTCGCGGTGGTCCGTGACTGGGCGCAGCGCGACGTCCCCGAGATCAGCGTCTCGGACGCCGCCAACCCGGTGATCCGGGTGCAGTTGGCCGATGTCGACTACCAGTCGATCCTGGATCGTGTTCGCGCCGAGGACAATTCCGGGCGCCGCAAGGTGCTGCTGCGCACCCTCATCCACAAGGCACTGGGGGTGACCGCAGGGCAGGACGACCTCGGCGGTGCTGTCACCCGCACCCTGACCTGGCGGGGTTCGCGCCGTGAGGTCGACATCGTCTTCGGCAATGTCCGCGACGCCTCGTCGCTGCCCGAACAGTCCTTCGACAACCGGCCCGGCACCTGGCGGGTGATTGTCGACTACCCGTTCGACGAGGATGGCTTCAGCAGCGCTGATGACGTCAACCGCCTCGACCGCCTGCTCACCACCGGCGACCGGCACACCGTGGTGTGGCTGCCGCGGTTCTTCGCCGCCTCGGCGATGGACGCCCTGGCCCTGCTGGTCAAACTGGACTGGCTGTTCACCGGCAGCGGGGACCGCTGGACGGAGAACTCCGACCACCTCTCGGCCACCGACCGCGCCCAGGCCCGCGGCATCCTGGAGAACCTGCTGTCCGGGACCCGCACCGGCGTGGAGAACCTGCTCAAGCAGGCTTACGGCATTGAACCGGCCGATCCCAGGCGCATCACCGCCGAGTCGCTGCAGTTCGATGTGCTGACGTCACTGAGCCGCGACTTCGACCCGGAACTGCCGCCCGCGGCCAGCCTGCAGGACGCCTTCGACACCATCGTCGGGAAGGCGTATGCCGCCACCTACCCCAGCCACCCGGAGTTCGACCCGGGCGCCGATGAGGTGACGACCCGCAATGTCGAGACCGTCCGCGCCTACGTGGAGCAGGCCGTCACCCACCGGGACGGCCGGGTTCCCACCAACCCGGCCGACCGCAAGGTGCTGCGCCGCATCGCCGGCCCGTTGCGGGTCGGCAAGGCCACCGAAGACCACTTCCTGTTCGGTGAGGACTCGTTCGCCTTCTGGGCCGGGGAACTCGACCGCGCCGCGCAGGCGGCATCCCCGGTGACCGTGCAGCGCTTGCAGAATCACATCGAATCGCTCACGCCCGCATGGGGATTGCGGCCGGAGGTGCGGGATCTGGTGATCGCGGCCTGGGCACTGCTGCGCAAACGCGCCTGGTTCGAAGCAGGCTCGGCGATCACACCGCCCGCGCTGGGCCGGTTTCGGCCCAACATCGAACTGCGAGCCGAGGAACTGCCCGAGCAGCAAGCCTGGGACGACGCCCGCACCAACGCCGCCAAACTCTTCGGCTACACCATCGCCCGGACCTACCTCACCGGTGCCAACGTCGCCGAGTTCGCCACCCAGGTTCGCGCGCACGCCGCCGAGTCGGTCAACGAATTGGGTTCCCTCATCGACGAACTCGACAAGGCCCACCACCGGCTGGGCACCGAACCCGGGGCTGATGACCGCCTCGTCGCGGCACGGGCCCTGCGCGACTTCGGCGAGACGCTGCAGCGAACCTCAGCCAACGTTGCTTTGATCGAAGCAATGGCTGGCGCCGAACTGCCCGTCGCACTGGAGACCGCCGCCCGCCTCCGCCCCGACGCACCCGCCGACAGCCGCACCCTGCGGGCGTTCAAGTGGCGGCGCGTCGACGCCCTCACCCCGGCGACCGCCCGGTCCGGGGCGACCGGGGACGACGCCCGCGCAATCCAGAAC
>JAHBAP020000221.1 GCA_018500005.2 Mycobacterium sp.
ACACTGCCCTGCAGGAGCTCGTCAGCGAGGTACCCGCTCCGGTCGTAGCGGAGATGCTCGGATACAGCGACCAAGTGGTCCATCGGCATGCTGCCCTGGCCTCCCAACCATGGGCGAAGTACCGGGTCAGCGGGACGAATCTCTGAGCCCGAGAAATAATGAGCCCGCCCCCGCGCATCGGAACGCGTCACTGCGGATGTAGTAGTGCGTTGCGCAGTGCTGTCACGCCCAGATCGGCCATCTTCGTGACGGCGGGAACCATGTCGTAATAGCCGAGGAAGGCGTGCGTCAACGTGGGATTGTTGTGGTACTGAACATCGTTGTTGGCGTCGGCCAGCAACGCCGCGTAGCGCAGGCCGTCGTCGCGTAACGGGTCGTATCCGGCTGTGGAGATGTAGCTGGCCGGTAGGCCGGTGAGGTCCGATGCCCGCGCCGGTGCCATCCGGGCCGGCGGATCGTTGATATCGAGATCTCCCGCATACCAGGTGAACAGCTGTTGAAGATTCGCGCGGGTGATGATGGGTGCGTCGGCGTTCTCCACCATCGACGGCGATGCGAAATCCCACATCGTGGCCGGGTACCACAGCGCCTGGAACGCAATCGTCGGTCCACCGTTGTCGCGGGCGATCTGGGCCACCACCGCGGAAAGGGTGGCGCCGGCCGAGTCCCCCGAAACGGCCAACCGCGACGCGTCGGCACCGAGGGAGGCTCCGTTGGCGGCGGCCCATTGTGTCGCTGCCCAGACGTCCTCCACCCCGGCCGGGAAAGGATGTTCGGGTGCTAACCGGTAGTCCACCGAGACCACCACGGTGCCGGCACCGAGGGCGATCATCCGCGCCTGCTTGTCGTAGCTGTCCAGAGTTCCTACGCAGAAGCCGCCGCCGTGGAAGTACATGGTCAGCGGAAGAGGCCCCGCCGGCGCCTGCTCCGGTCGGTAGATCCGGATCGGAATCGGTCCCCCGGGTCCGTCGATTGTGCGGTTCTCGGTGCTGACCGTCTGCAGTTGGGGTGGCACGACATGTGGTGTATCGACCTGTTGCCGGGCCGCCGCCACACCGTGCGTGGTGTCCAGGGGCGCGGCCAGGACCTTGTGGAGGTCCGCATCGAGCGGCGGGCGGAAGCGGGCGGGGGACATCGGGCCAACATAACCGGGCCGATCGTATTTTTCCTGGTTATATATGGATTCTCACCTGCGTCGGCAAAGAGGCCGAATGCATTCGCGGCTGATGCTACTCTCGGTCGGATTGTCAAAGTGAGCACGCGAAGGGAACTGTGAAATGTGGCGCAGCCTGAGAGAGGCCACCCAGAAGGACATCGACGCAGTCATCGCGGGTTATCACGAGAATGCCGCAGAGCTGACAGACCACCTCATCGCGCAGTTGGAGCTGCTGAAAGGTGAAAAGGGCGGATTCACCATCGACCGCTATGACCATTGTCTGCAAACTGCCACCAGGGCCCACCGAGACGGCAAGGACGAAGAGTACGTCGTGTGTGCTCTTCTGCACGACATCGGCGATACCTTGGCCCCGCACAACCATGGCGAGCTGATCGCGACGTTCATGAGGCCGTTCGTCAGCGAAGCGAACTACTGGATGCTCGAGCACCACACCACGTTCCAGGGCTACTACTTCTGGGACAAGATCGGTCAAGATCCGAACGCTCGCGACAAGTACAAGGATCAGCCCTACTACGAGTACACCATCGAGTTCTGCGACAAGTACGACAGCACAGCTTTCGATCCCGACTATCAAAGCGAACCGATCGAATTCTTCAAGCCGATGGTCCATAACGTCGTCAAGAGCCCGAAGACCAAAGATTTCTAATTGCCGGCCATTCCGGCCACTCGACGTCAGACCACGGTGTTGATCAGGTCCCCGATACCCGCAATCGACACCCTGACGGTGTCGCCGGCCTTCAGATAGGCCGGTGGCGTCCTACACATCCCGACCCCGGCCGGACTTCCGGTCGAGATGATGTCACCCGGGTAGAGGGTCATCCCCGCCGACAGTGTCGCGATGACATTCGCGACACTGAAGATCATGTCGCTAGTATTGCCGTCCTGGCGCAGTTCATCGTTCACCCACAGTCTGATGGATGTGTCGTCAAGGTCGATCGACTCCCTATCGACGATCACCGGCCCCATCGGGCAGAAGGTATCGAGGCTCTTGGACAAGTCCCACTGACCCTCGGCGTACTGGATGTCCCGGGCCGCAATGTCATTGACGATCGTGTAGCCGAAGACATGATTCAAGGCGTCAGCCTCGCTGATGTCGCGCCCCTGCCGCCCGATGACCACGGCAAGTTCGGCTTCATAGTCGACGCTGTCTGTCAGGTGCGGGTGCGAGTCCACTGCGGATTTGTGTCCGATCACCGACTCGGGAACCTTCGTGTAGCAGATCGGAGCTTTCGGGATGTCTCCCCCGACCTCGTGTACCAGACTCCAGTAGTTCTTCACGATGCAGAAGATGTTGCGATGCGGGTTCGGGATCGGTGCGAGGACGTCGACGTCATCGACGTTGAACTCCTTGCCGGTCAAATCAGGCGATGCCAGGCCCGCTGCTCGTCTGCGGATGACCGCTGCCACCCCCTGCCCTGCCTCGTCGGCAGGCAGGGCAAAGGGCCGGCAGAGTCCATGATCGATGAGGCCGACGTACGTGGTGCCCGCGACGCTCCAGTGGGCGTAGCGCATGGGAGTCTCAGTCGGCCTTCTTCTCGAGTTGGTCAACAGCGCCAGCGGCGACGGAGTTGAGATTCGCCTGTGCGAACTCGTTGTTGTTGATCAGGTCGACCTGCAGACTTGTGATCGTCTGGACGGACACCCGCCCGCGGGCGAGGGT
>JAHBAP020000196.1 GCA_018500005.2 Mycobacterium sp.
CCCCAAGATCGCCTCGCCGGCCCCCCCGATCCCCGCCGGCGTCCAGCCGGCAGCCGAGGGGCTGCCGAGTTTCATCACCAGCAACGCCGACTTCTACCGGATCGACACGGCGCTGAACGTCCCGCAGATCGCCCGTGCGGACTGGAAGCTTCGGATCCACGGCATGGTCGACCGCGAGGTCACCCTCGGCTTCGACGATCTCAAGGATTTCGAACTCATCGAACGGGCCGTGACCCTCACCTGCGTGTCCAATCCGGTCGGCGGCGAACTGATCTCCAACGCCATGTGGACCGGCTACCGGATCCGGGATGTGCTGGCCCGCAGCGGAATCAAGCCGGATGCCGACATGGTGCTGTCCACCTCGGTGGACGGGTTCACCATCGGAACGCCGGTCGAGGCGCTCACCGACGGTCGCGATGCGATGCTGGCGGTCGGGATGAACGGTGTGCCGTTGCCCGTCGAACACGGCTATCCGGCGCGGATGGTCGTACCCGGCCTGTACGGGTTCGTCTCGGCCACCAAATGGGTGGTCGACCTGGAACTCACCCGGTTCGATCGGGCCGAGGCGTACTGGACGAAGCTGGGCTGGTCGGCCAAGGCTCCGATCAAGACCGAGTCCCGCATCGACGTACCGCGCACCGGCCAGCGCTTGGAGGCCGGTCCGGTCACCGTCGGCGGGGTCGCGTGGGCCCAGCACCGCGGCATCAAGGCTGTGGAGGTGCGGATCGACGACGGGCCCTGGCAGCAAGCAACACTGGGCGCGTCCTACTCCAATGACACCTGGCGGCTGTGGACCTATACCTGGCAAGCCGAACCGGGTTCGCACACCATCACCGCGCGAGCGACCGACAACACCGGTGCCGTCCAGACCGATCAGATCGCGGCACCACCGCCGGACGGGGCGAGCGGATGGCCGTCGATCTCGGTGGAGGTGAAGTGAGCGTTCAGTTTTCGGGCTCGTCGGGAACGGTGACCGTCACCACGGTGCCGCCACCCAACCGCTGACTGAAGTCGACCGAACCACCGGCGGCCTCCACCGCAACCACCAACGAGGCCAACCCGATGTGACCCTCGGTGACCCGCCGCGCCAGGATCTCGGGATCGAACCCGACACCGTCGTCGACGACGGTCAGCACCGTCGCACTGCTCTCGCGTTGCAGTCCGATCTCCAGATTGCTTGCCTGGGAATGCTTGTGGGCGTTGGAAAGCAGTTCCCGCGCGGCCCGATGGATCAGCGTCTGAGCCTCCGGCCGTCCCACCTCGTCGATCGTGGTGCGAACCGGGGTGCCCCATCGCTGCTTGTACCGTTGGGCCATATCGCGAACCGCAGCGGTCAGGCCCAACTGTTCGAGCACCTGGGGATGCAGTGTCGCCACCGTGGTGCGAAGTCCGGTGACGGTTTCGCGCAGCGCGGCGTCGAGCCGGTCGAACCCCTGCGAGGTTGGGTTCTCCCGCAACTCGTCGAGATCTAGTCGGGCGGCGAGAAGGTTCTGCAGTGGGCCGTCGTGGAGCTGTTCGGACAGTTCCCGGTTGTTGCGTTCGTCGGCGCGCATCGCCTCGGCGACCAGTCGCCGGCGCACGTCGAGCAGGCGGAGCACCCGAGCCCGTCGCCGGGCGAGCGTGAACGACAACGCGGTGGTCGCCGCCGTCAGCCACAGCAGACATCCGACCTGCACGTAGACCACTGTCGGGATGGTCATACCCATCTTCTGCTCCTGGGTGGCGTACACCGCCCAGGCCAGCAGGTAACCGAATGAGGCGCTCAGGCCGAGGACACCGGTCAGGACCGGGCTGTCCAGGAAGGCCACCGAGATGGGCAGTAGGAAGAAGATTGGGAACAGCGCGATCGTGGCCGGGCCCGAGGCGATGCAGAGCAGGAGCACGACCGCGACGTCGGCGAACGTCGAAGCCCACGGGTACCAGGGCCGGGCCGGCCGGGTGAGGATGAAGATCAGCCAGGCAACCGATGCGACCGCGTATGCGACCAGTACCGCCTCGAACAACGGGTGGTTGCGGTGCTGGATGTGGGTGTGCTCGACCAGCAGTGCGATCAGAACGATCAGCACCAGCCGCAGCGTCGAGCGGATGCGCAACGGCTCGCTGGTCAGGAAATCCAGGGCACGGCCGGTGAATCGCCTCATGGGTAGCAGCCTGCGAATGGGATCTAGTCGAGCAGTCCGCGCCGCATCGCCTCGGCCACCGCGGCCGCCCGATCACCGACCCCGAGCTTTTCGTAGAGGCGCTGGACATGCGTCTTGACCGTCGACGGGGCCAGGAACAGTTGTTTGGCGATGGCCGGGATGCTGGAGCCCTCGGCGATCATGCCGAGTACCTCACGCTCGCGCGCGCTGAGCACCGGACCGCTCGGTTCGGCGCGCCGACGGATCTCGGCGGCCAGTCCGGCCGCCATCTGGGCGGGCACCACGTCGCGACCCTGCGCGCAGTCCAGCACGGCGTTGACGATCTCGTTGCGCGAAGATTCCTTGGGCAGATAGCCGGCGGCGCCCTGCTGCAACGCGTGGTAGACGATCGCCGGGTCGTTGTTGGCCGACACCAGCAGCACCCGGGTGGGCAGTTCATCGCGCAGTACCGCGGCGGCGACCTGCGCCCCGTCCATACCGGGCATCTGGTGATCCAGCAGTGCCACCTGCGGACGATGCTCCTTGATAGCCGCGAGGGCGGCCGGACCGTCGTCGGCCTCGGCGATCACTTCCACCAGTCCGCTCCCGGTGAGCGCGCGGACGAGTCCGTCGCGGAACAGCGGGTGGTCGTCGGCGACCACCACCGTCACCTTCTGGTTGTTGAAGGTCTCTCGCACGCGGCCATCGTGCCATAATCCGACCCGCGGTCGGTTGATTCGCTGCACACTACGGTGCGGAAGTCCGATCGGTGGACGACGGGTTCATCCTCCACCGGGTCCGCTCGACCGACGTGCAGCGGCGCCCGCTCCGACGAGAGTTGACCGCAGCCAACCACTGACTGAAGGAAACATCAGGAGCCGCAATGGAATTGCCGCAGCGCCTGATCAACACCAATGTCAGGATCTCGGCGCTCTAGAAAGGAGGCCCCTACGCCCGTGTCCGTTTCCCTGCCTGTCTCGGTGGCCCTGCTCATCACGCTGGTGTTGGTGTTCGTCATCGGAATGGCCATCCAGCGCGGCAACACCTGCACGGTGGTGGCCGTGGACGACATCGTCCACCGCGGCTCCTGGGACCGATTTCTGGCGGTCGTCTCCGCCTGGTTCTGGATCGCCGGCGGCCTGACGCTGTTGTCGCTGACGACCGGGTTGAACCCCGGGGCGAAGGTCGTGCCGGTCACCGTGTGGTCGGCGGTGGGCGGTGTCATCCTCGGCGTCGGCGCGGTGGTCAACGGCGCCTGTACCACCGGCACCATCGCCCGTATCGGTTCCGGGGAGTACACCTTCGCCCTGACGATCGTGGGGTTCTTCCTCGGCTGCCTGCTGGCGCCGCACTTGCTGCCCCGGGCGGCGATCACCCACACCGCATCGACGGCCACCACCACCGCACTGAACTTCCCGATCCTGACGTTGCTCGGACTCGTGGTGGTGACGGCGCTGACC
>JAHBAP020000174.1 GCA_018500005.2 Mycobacterium sp.
GGGGCCCGTAGATGTGTATAAGAGACATTTGCCCGCCCGCCCGGCTCATACCAGGCTCATGGTCTGTCGTTTGGGTTCGTGAAAGGGGTCCCGCCGTGTCCAGGAATTGCACCACCCCCCGAACGGTGGCCGCTGCGGCCGTCCTCGCCGCCGCCGGCATGTTCGCGACCCTCAACGCGGCCGGCGCCCGAGCGGACACGCCCGACGACTTCAAGACGCCCAGCGGCAACATCTACTGCGACATGGGCACCAACGGGGACGGCGTTCCCATCGTGGCGTGCGAGGGTGGTGGGCCGCAGGACGGACCGAAGCCCGCCTGCGCGGCGAACATGGCGTGGGGGGACCGCTTCTACCTGGCGCAGGGTCAGCCGCCACGGTCGGACTGCCACACCGACACCATCCGCTCCAACGAGCCGCAGGCGCCGGTCCTGGAGTACGGGCAGACCAAATCCAACGGCACCATCACCTGTGACAGCGAGACGACCGGCCTCACGTGCACGGACACCAGCACCGGCCGCTTCTTCTCCATGTCCCGGGAAGCGAACGTACTCGGCTGACACGGGTCATGCGTCTGTTGGTCGTCGGACTGGCGGTGGCGCTTTTCGTGGGCGGCTGTCATGCCTCGCCCACGGCGGAACCGGGCCGGGCAACCTCCGCGTGCCTGGACGTCGGTGGGAAGATCGGGCCCAACGACGTCTGCGAGGTCCGCGACGCAACGCCGACCTCCAAGATCTCAATGCGGTTCCCGACGGACTACCCCGACCAGCAGGCAGTCGGCGACTACCTCGCGAGGGAGCGCAGGGACTTCGATGACTGGGTTGCTACGGCTCCGCCGCGTACGGCTCCCTACGAACTCCATGTGATCGGCGATACCTACCGGTCAGGTGATCGGAACGAGGACACCGAAAGTTTGGTTCTCACGATCGGATCCGACACCGGCGTGCACCCGGTCACGACTTATCAGGCCTTCAACTACAACCTGGCCGACCACATTCCGCTCAGCTTCGAAACTCTTTTCAAGCCGGACGCGAACCCGGTTTCGGTTTTGAAACCCTTTGTTGCGCAGCAAGTCCTGGAACGCGATCGCAGGGCGGGAAAGGCTGTGGAGGAACTTACTGCGGCGTCGTACCGACAGTTCGCGATCACCGACGACGCGATCATCTTCTTCTTCAATCAGGACGGCATCCTGCCGCACGAGCAGGGCCCGTTCAAGGTTGCAGTGCCCCGTAGCGCCCTTGCATCGATCCTGAATTGATCTAGAGCATCCGCTCGGGATGGTGGTAGGTGTTGGTGCCGGGACGTAGCGGCAGGTGTGGCGGTGGAAGCCATTGGGTGCTTCCGTCTTTGAGCTTTCGCGTTCGCCAGCCGCCGGGTTTGATGAGTTTGTGGTGAACGTGGCAGGCGAAGGTGAGTTTGTCGATATTGGTCAGACCGCCCTCAGCCCACTCGTCGACGTGGTGCACCTCGGCAAGATAACCGGGCATATCGCACCCGGGCGCCGTGCATCCGCGGTCTCTTTGGTGAAGCACGATGCGTTGATCGGCCGACGCGATGCGCTTGCTACGACCGAGATACAAGGCTCTTTCGGTGTGCTGGTCGAACACGCACAGGTAGTGCCAGGCATGCGATGCCATCCGGATCACATCGGACATCGGTAACCGGGTGCCGCCGGCCGTCACACCGACCCCGGCGCCGGTATGCAGCTGTTCCAGGGTGGCCGAGACCAACACGGTGACGGGCAGGCCGTTGTGTTGACCGAGATCAGGGTCGCCGAGCCGGCTCCGAACCAGGGCCGCGAGGGCGTCGTGCTGACGCTGGGCATGGCTGCGGGCATCGCGGTCGGCGATGGCCTGGTCGGGTTCGCCTGTGACAGTGGGGGATTCATCGGCCGGGTTGCACATCCCGGGTGCTGCGTACTTGGCCAGAAATGCTTCGAGCATGGCCCGCAGTTCCGGGGTCGCGATCAGCTTGCCGGTGCTCATCCCATCGGGCCCTTGTCCGCCGCACCACACGAAGCCGCGCTTGCGCGCTCGATCGGCGTCGGAGAAGTTTCCGTCGGGGTTCAGCCGCAAAGCCAACTGGGTGGCCACCTTCTCCAACTGGTCCGGGCGCAGCACGCCGGCCTGCCGGGCCAGGAAAGCCTCGGCCTTGACGCCGTCAGCGGGCGCGACGTGGTCGGGCAGGTCCCGGAAGAACTTGTCGATGACCTGTAGATGGTCGCCGTCCAGTTCGCCGTCATGCCAGGCTTTGGCCGTGGCCGGGTAAACAGGCGGGATGGGCTGACCGGTCAACGAGGTCCGCGGGCAGAGTTGCCCGGCCATGCGGATACGGCGTTTCGCTTCCCTGGGTGAGACCCGCACGATATCGGCGATGAGTTTGTGCGGCACCGCGCCGAGGGCCCGCTGGTCGCGCCGGTCGACGGCTGCGGCCGCATCGTAAGCGCATGCCGTGGCCTGTCGGCGAACGGTCTCCAACCGAGCCAATGCCTCCAGTAATTCGGCCACCGCGAGGCCATCCCAGTCGGCCCCACTGAGATCCGACGCGGCTGCCTCAAGCTCGGTGAGGACATCGGCAATCGAACCCATGTGCGAAAAGCTACGCCTGAGATGCGACAAGGGAGATCCCGCACACCGAGATCTGTGGATGAATCGGCGACTGGGGATAAACCCAGCCCGAATCAGGCCTTGATCCGGATCTTCCCCGGCTTCCACAGCCCGCTTCGGGTCGCGCTGCCCAACTCCAACTCGGCCGGTGTGGCTGGAACGATGGTGTCGAACTTGCGTAGCGATCCCCAGTCCCGGCCGAAATCGTGTGACAGGTAGGTCGCCATCACATGCGCCCGTAACAGCAGATCGCTGATGCCCAGCAGGCCGCCGTTACGGCCGTCCTGCCAGGTGTCGGTGTCCTGCTTCTTGGCAAGGTAGTCCGGGGTGATGCGGAACTTAGGCACCTGGGTCACGCCGTTGGAGTGCAGCATCGGCTGCTGGCACGGGAAGGCAAGACCCACCGCCCAGTCCATCAGCACCGGTTCGGTGGAGCCGACGAACTCCTGGATGGTGCGCAGTTCCGGAACCCGGGGCGGGGTCACCGCGACCCAATCGCCCAGCGACAGCGACTTGTCCTCGGCCACGATGCGAACCGCCGTCGCATCGGCAGGAATCCGTGACCGGTCGTACCGCAGGTTCCGCCATGACGGCGCCGGCCCGAGGTCGTACGGTTCGACCCGCCCGGCAGCCGCAACGGTACCGTCGGGACCCGGCCGGCCGTACTCCAACTCCACCGTCTGGCCGTCGGTGTGCGCGTTGAGAACGCTGTTACCGGCGATCGTCCCGGCCGCGGTCACCACCACCAATGGGTGGCCGGCGTCGTTGGGCGGCAACTGATACCAGGCCGAGGTCAGCAGGCTCTCCTGCTGACCGGTGTCGACGTAGCTACCGGCAACCGGCACCCGGGCCGGATCGAGTTGGTAGGGCAGCGGCACCGTCGAGCCGTTGATCCCGGGCTTGCTGAGCTTGAACGGGCCTTCCCAGTCGTGGTCGATGCCCGGGGTCGGGTTATTGACCCGAATCGCCTCGGCCACAATCTTTTCCGGCAAGCCATTCGGGCTGAAGCCCACCGGCTTGGCGCCGCCGAGCGCGCCGAGTTTTCCGTAGTCGCCGGGAAGCGGGGTCAGGAAACCGGCGTTGGCATCGGGTTCGACCAGAACGTCGTCGGCCAGACCGCAGCCGCCGGCCAGTGCCCGCACGTTGGCCCACCCGTTGGAGTAACTCGGGTACTCCCGATAGATCCCGATCACCATCGAGGCCATATTCACCAGCACCATGAAGCCCGCCGCCACGGGAATCGGTGCCGCGGTGACGAACCGGGTGAACCAGCCCTCTCCCAGTCGCGAGGTCATATGCAGCCACGCGGTGTAGAGCGCCGAGAGCACGAAGAGCGCGAGAATCATTGTGCTGACGCTGATTCCGCCGAACTTCGGGATTGTGCTGTTGAACGGGACGCCGAAGCTCGAGACGTACCACCAGCCGTTGGTGGTGGCGAAGGTCAGCGCGAGGAAGAACAACACCGCGGTGACGACGGCCATCCGGTTGCGCGACCACCGCAACACCGAAGGCGACACCAGCACCGTGGCAAGTGCGGCCACCGCGGCACCCACGGCGGCGAACAACCCGAAGTGGTGCACCCACTTGGTGGGGGTGAACATCAGGAAGAACATCGTCGCGAAGATCACGCCCATCAGCCGCCAGGCCGGACCGCGTGCCACGCCGGGAACCTGCTTGCGGCGCAACATGATGAACATCGAGATGAACAGTGACAGTGCGGTGATCAGGAAGCCGAAGCGGCGGGACAGCGACCCGTCGACAGTCGGCAGGATCAGGTAGTAGTACCGCAGATTCTCGGTGTACCACTCCTGGCTGGGGCCGATATCGGTGCGGATCCGAGTGGCCTCCAGCACTGTGGCCAGGGTCTGGTCGGCGAAGACCACCGTGAGGATTACGGTGCCCGCCGCCAGTAGCGGGGCCACCAATGGCAAGGTGCCGACAACGGCGCGGCGCCGCGCCATGATTCGCAGAATCGGGCGGCCGCCGGCCAGCAGTGCAGCCACTGCGATCAGTCCGGTCGGCTGGATTCCGAGGGTGAACGCGGCGGTGATGATCGCCATAGCGAACGGCGTCAGCCGCCCGGTGGTGATGGCCCGTTCGATGAGCACATAGGTGATCAGCGCGCCGGTGGTGATCTGCCCCTCGGGCCGCAACCCGTTGTCGAACGGCATCCACGCGGCCAGCAACACCAGTCCGGCCGCCCACAGTGCGGGCCGACTGGCGGCGACCGCGGGACCGAGTCGGGGCAATACCTCCCGAGAGAGCAGCAGCCAGCAGATCAGCGCACAGACCAAGTCCGGCAACCGCATCCAGATGCTGGCGGTACTGACGTGGGTCATCAACGCCAGCACGTTGTAGTACCAGCCGAACGGGTCCTCGGGCACGCCGAACCAGCGGAAGTAGTTCGACATGTAGCCGGCGCGTTCGGCCACCCGCGCCATGCCCAGGATGTAGCCGTCGTCGGAGGAGTTCGCGCCAATCACGTACCAGACCAGGAAGGCCAGCACCACCGTCACATCGACCGCGGTGAACTTCCGCCACCGGGTCGGGATCAGCCGATGCATCCGGTGCCCGTCGAGGCGGTCCAGGCGCCAGAGTGCCGCCAGCGCAACGACGGTCGAGGCCATCGCCAGCAACATCGCGGCAAGCTTGATCGCCGTCGGCCGGGTGGTGAAACGGGTGTCGATGGTGGCAGACACGCTGAGCCCCGGCGGGGCGGGACCGGTCAGGTCGGTGAACACCCCGACGAGTCCGGGGCGCAGATTCGGGTCCTTGAAACCGCTGCGCAGGTTGGAATATCCGGTCTGCGGGGAGTCCTCGTCCTGCTCGGCGTCGGCGTCCGGGGGCACCCCGATGAACTGCGCGAAGGTGCCCTCCTCCGAGGAGGTGATCTCGATGCGCTGGCAGCCCGGGGCCTGCACCTTGGCCCGCGGAACGCTGGCCACCACCACATTGCGGTCGGTGACGTTGACCCGCTGGGAATCGACCGTCACGAAAAGCGAGTCCAGACTGGCGTCCTTGGCCTTCTGCGGCGCCAGGCCGAAGACCATGCCACCCTTCGGCGGCATCGACCGGATCACCTCGCAGGGCACCGTTGCCGTCATCGAGACGGGGGTGAGCGAGATCAACGGCGCCGTAACGTTGTTGAGTTGTCCGTTCTGCGGCCAGTTCAAGTTGGCGGTGGTCTGAACCACCGGCAGCAGGGGCGTGAGGATCGCCAGGATGAAGCCGAGCAGGCCGGCCACGGTTGCAACCGTCCGGGTGACCTTGACCTCGTCGGCCGCGGCGCGGGCGTTGTCTTTGAGAACTTGGGTCATGACGCTGTCCGATTCATGCAGGGGGCCGCAATCATGGGAGTGCCCGGATCGGTCCGTTGCGGCTCCAGCCGAACACCCGCTTGGTGCCCTCGTCGACGACGGCGTCGGGTGCCTCGGACGCGGGGACCCGGCGGATGTAGCGCTCGATCTCGCCCCAGTCGCGGTAGTAGTCGTCACGCAGGTAGGTCGGGACGGTCGTCGTGCTCAGCAGTGCCTGAATGAACAGGAACGGTCCACCGGCGCGCGCCGACTGCCACATGTTCGACGACACTACGACCTGCTTGAGGTTGGGCCTGATCCGGTACTGCGGGACCTCTGCGATGCCCAGGTGTTCGGAAAACGGCTGCTGGCAAGGGAAGTGGGCCGCACTGGCGATATCCATCAGCACCGGGGTCGTATCGCCGAGGAACTGCTGCGCGGTCTGCAGGATCGGCGCCCGCGGCGGGGTGAAGCCGAACCACTGCTCGTTGGACAGGTTCGGGTCGTCTGCGACGATCCGCGCGACGTTGGCCTCGGCCGGGGCGTCCTTCAACGGGAAACGCAGGTTGCGCCAGGCCAACTGCTCCTGGGTGTCGATCGGGTAGACCTTCTCGAGTGCCTTGAAGGTGCCATCGGAATTGCGCACGCCCCATTGCAGTTTCAGCGACTGCCCGTAGTGGAACTCGCCTTCCTGGTCGTAATACCAGATCGCTCCCGCTGCGGCGACGCTCACCAGCGGACGGTCGGGACTGCGGGGCGGCAACTCGTACCACGCGGAGGTGGCCTTGGCGGCCAGGGTGTTCTCTTTGTAGCTGCCCATCACCGGGGTGGTCTTGGGGTCAAGGCCGAAGGGCAGGTACACCTTTGAGCCGTTGACCCCGACCGGGCCGAAGCCGCCGCCGGTGCCGCCGGAGAACCCGATGCCGACCACCGCCTTGTTCGGTGAGCCGTCGGAGTTGACGGTGCCGGGATTGGCGACGAACGGGGCGACCGGGTCGAGGTTGTCGCTGACTCCGTTGGGGTTGAAGCCGACTGGGTTCTCCCCGCCGAGGGGGCCGTACTTGCCCCACCGCTGGCCGGGCGCCGGTCGCAGCATCCCGGCGTTGGTGTCGGCTTCCACCAGCACCTCGTCGGCCATCGCGCAACTGTTCTTGGACAGGCCGGATGCCAGCGCCGCCAGGTTGGCCTTGCCGTTGGTGTAGGCGGGGTACCGCTGCGCGAACCCCTTGGCCATCGACCCGACGGCCAACAGCACCATGATGAGCGAGACGATCAACAGGGGCGTCGAAGCCAGCACCCGGTTGCGGCGGGTGTTTTTCACCTCGGTGTGTCCGGCGTAGTCGATCCGGAAGTGCAACCAGCCGGCGATCAATGCGGTGATGAGCGCCAGCCCCAGGAACATCGATGTCACGGGTTTGTGCAGCAGTACCGGTTGCCGGTCGTACCACGGCACCCCGTAGTTGCCGACGTAGAACCACCCGTTGATACCCGAGGTCGCCCAGGCCACGACGAACAGCAGTGCGGTGACGTACAGCGCCAGGTTGCGGCGGCTGTGCAGACCGACGGTGGAGAAGGCGAACGCCGTCACCCCGCCGAGGGCTGCCGTCAGCCCGGCGAACGCGCCGAACTGCACGGCCCACTTGGTGGGGGTGAAGGTCAGCAGCAGCAGGCCCAGCGCGGTGCTGCCGATCAGCCGCCACACCGGGCCCTTCGCCAGCCCCGCGACCCGGCCCTTGCGCAGCAGCATCACCAGCATGGCGAACATGCACAGCAACATCACCAGCACGCCGAACCGCCGGGTCAGCGAGGCCTCAACCTGTTCTTCCACGGTCAGGAAGTAGTAGCGCAGGAAATCCTGGTACCACGAGATCGTCGGTCCGACAACGTATTTGATCCGCACCGACTCGGCGACGGTAGCCAGGGTCTGGTCGCGGAACACCACTACGAAGAACACCGACAGCGCGGCCAAGAGTGCCGCCAGCGGTGCCAGCACCCCGTCGTCGGGACGGCGCGATCCGATGATGCCTGCGATGGTGCGGGCTCCCACCAGCAGCGGGGCCACGGCCATCAGACCCTGCGGGGCCAGCGTCACGCAGAAGACCGCGACGATGATCGCCAGCGCGGTCGGCGCCAGCCGCCGGGTCGCCACGGTGCGCTCGACCAGCATCCACACCGCCAGCGCGCCGAAGGCGATCAGTGGCTCAGGCCGAAGGCCGTTGTTGAACGGCAGCCACGCGGCCAGGAACACCACCCCGGCGGTGGCGACGGCCACCCGGTTGCCGGCCAGTCCGCCGCGGCCCGACCCGAGTCGAGGCAGCACGGCATGGCTCAGGATCAACCAACTCCCGATGGCCGCCGCGGTAGCAGGAACGCGCATCCAGACGCTGGCCGCGCTGACCGAGGCCATCTGCGCCAGCAGCGACTGATACCAGTCGAAGGGGGCTTCGGTGGTCCCGAAGAACCGGAAGTAGTTGGCGGTGTAGCCGGCCTCCCCGGCGAGCCGGGCGATGGTGACGTTGTAGCCGTCGTCGGAGGAGATCGCGCCGATGAGATGCCAGACCAGCAGGATGCCGATGACGCCGACGTCGGTCGGCCAGTGCCGCCACCGCCGACCGCGGCCCGCGAACCGGCGAAGACCCCGACCGCGGTCGAGTACCGCCAGGGCCACGATCGAGGCGATGACGCACAGGATCCCGGTCACCATGACGGCGGACTTCAACGCGGTCGGCCGGGTGATGAACCGGGTGTCGACGTCGATGCGGGCGGACAGACCCGGTTGCGGCGACACCTTCAGATCGGTGAAGACCCCAGTCACCTGAGGCTTCTTGTCGGGCGCCAGGGTGCCCGCCGCCCCGGGGATGCCGACAAACTCCGCGCCGACCCCGCCGGGATTGGCCCAGACGTGCACGGTGCTGCAAGTCCCCGACGCCACCGCGGCACGCGGTGCCACCGCGGCCACCGTGTCGCGGAAGGCGACGAACACCGTGTCGGTGTTGGCCCGCACGAACAGGCCGTTGCGGGCGGCGTCGATGCCGTCGGCGGGGGTGGGGGAGAACACC
>JAHBAP020000337.1 GCA_018500005.2 Mycobacterium sp.
GCCCGCCCCGCCCCGACCGCGCTACCGGGCAATGGGATCACCGGCAATTAATGCCGGACCGCGGCCGCGAAGCACAGTGAGGATCCGCTGGCCGAGCGCCTCGAACGGGCAGTGGAGTTCTTGCTCACCGTCGCCGCGCCGGACTTCTCGCGACTGCCCGGCGATGCTGCTGCACATATCAGTCCCGAGCGCCTGGCCGCGTTCGCCCAACGGATCGTCCCCCCGGCACAAGGTGTTCAGGACCGCGTTCGCGGCGCGACCTGAGGAATGGCACGGCGTCCCACCGGCGCTGGCCGCCCACCCCGGGGATGAGGGTGTCCCCTGCCGGCTTGCATCAGGCTGATATTCGGGTGGGTCTGGCGAGGAGTTCACCGCTGCAGTTGGGGCAACGATGGTTGAGTTCGGCAGCACACGACTCACACCAGGTGCATTCGTAACTGCAGATCGCCGCACCAGAAAGGTTGGCAGGTAGGGCCGTCTGGCACCTTTCGCACTGCGTCTTCATCTCCAGCACTTCGCCTCCTCGATCGTGGGGTGTCGCCGACCATCAGCGTTATCAGAACTTGATTCCGTTACCAGATTCAGACTACGGTATCGGTGTGAGCTTGGAAACCCCCCTTGATCGCCGCAGACGCCGCACCCACACCGCTGTGCTTGACGCGGCCGAACGGCTCTTCGCGCGCCACGGCTATCGGGGAACCACCATCGAGGCCCTGGCAGAAGACGCCGATGTGGCGGTCAGTTCCATCTATTCCAACTTCACCGGCGGCAAGCCCGACGTGTATGCCGCGCTCGCGTGGCGCATCGCGCAACGTCACGCCGAGCAGATGCAACGCGGCGGTGCGGGCGCGCTGGCCCATTTCGATAACTACGTGGCCTTTCACCACGACAACCCCTTGGCGGTACGCCTCCTCGGCCTGCACGACGTGGCCTCGCAGGATTCCGAACTGGTTCTCAAGGCACGCGCGCAGATCACGGCACTGCTGGACAGCGTCGTCGAGCGGGTGACCGCCGCTGTCGCGGAATCGGATTGCGACGCCGACCCGCGAGCCCTGGTTCTCTACCTCTGGGCCGGTGTCAACGGCATGTTCTCGCTGCGCCAACGCGGCATCGTCGATGACGCGACTCTGCGCCAGATGCTGGCCATCGCCCGCAGCGACCTGAGCTTGCACTTTCGCCGCGGCGACAACGCGCGCGCGTGAACTCACGCGCCAGGAGATTCGAATCGACCAGGAGGTCCCGTTATGACAACCCCTGAACCTCCCCTGGCCGTCATCAGCAGATTGGGCCGTGCGCAACTCGAGCAGAGCCTTCGCCGAGCCGCCCGCCGCATCGGCCGGAACCGACCGGAGGCGTTGGCGCTCAACACCATTGACTACCCGGACACCGCAGTCGCCCTGGAAGCGGCCTCGCTCCTGCGCGGCCAAGCCCCTACCGTCCTGGCCGCCCACTGCTACCGCACCTACCTCTTCGGTGCCGCCCTGGGGACGCGCGACGGACTGCACTGGGATCCCGAGGCGCTGTTCGTCGCAGCGATGCTGCACGACCTCGGCCTGACCGAGTACATCGCCGGCCAAGGGCCCTTCGAACAGCGCGGCGCCGCATCCGCCGAATCCTGGCTACTCAAACAGGGCTGGCCCGATGAGCGGGCGGGCATCGTGGCCAAGGCGATCCGGATGCACCTCGACGTCGGGCGCGCCGGCAAAGAACGGCCCGAGGTGGCACTCCTGCACTTCGGCGCGGCCGCCGATGTCACCGGAATTCGCCTGGAGGACATCCACCCGCACACCATCGAAGAAGTGCTCGACTCCCACCCCCGCGAAGGATTCAAGCGGTATTTCGCCGACAAAGTCCGACGCGAGGCCCGGGCCTACCCCCGGTCGGCCACCGCGTCCCTGTGCCGCTGGGGCCAGTTCCCCTGGCGCATCGAACATTCCCCGTTCGCCGAATGAGGCGGAGATGAACTCGGCGATCACGACCGCGACTTCGGTCACGTTCTGCGCGGCCGGCCTGACCTTTCTGCTGGCACTGGTGCTCGGGGTCTGGAAATACCGGCAGATGGCCACCAGCCCCGATCACCGTGCCCATCCCTACGTCGACATCGCCCACCGCTCAGCGCTGCTGTATTCGTTCGCCACCGCATTGGTGGCGGTGTTCGTCCAACTCAGCGCCTGGCCGCAGTGGGTCAATCTGGCAGCCGCGATGACACTGGTCGTCTTCTTCATCGGCGCGATCGCCAGTTACATCCTCCACGGCGCCAAGGGCGAGATCACCAACCAGTTCGCCCACCCGGGCCCCGGCCTTCATGCGGCGATGATGGCCCTGATCCTCGCCGAGATCGGCGGCTTCGCCGTGTTGTTCTCGGGCTTCCTCCGAAGCTGGCTCTGAACAACGACAGCCCTTGACGTCGTGAGCCGATATCACAGTCACAACAACACATTCGGGAGACTTCGTGACTGACATGCCGGGTCCCGCGGGCGCCGCAACAGCACCACCCATTGCACGTGACTCGCCGCCGTCCTCGATGCTCCCGCGCGCACTTTTCGGGCTGGGCTTCGTGACCAACCGCCGGCGCGCTCTGGACCTTCTGGTCAAGACAACAGGCGGGTGCGTGAGCGTACGGGTTCCGGTGTTCGGTGACACCGTTGTGGTCGCCGACCCTGGGTTGGCCAAACAGGTCTTCACCACCAGCCCCGAGGTACTGCACAACGTGCAACCCAACCTCTCGCGGGTATTCGGCCCTGGGTCGGTGTTCGCCCTCGACGGCGCCGAGCACCGCCGGCGACGCAAACTGCTCACCCCGCCATTCCACGGCAAGAGCATCGCCGCCTACGAACGCATCGTGGAAGAGGAGACGCTGCGCGAGATCGCGAACTGGCCGGAAGGCAAGGAATTCGCGACCCTGGAACCGATGATGCGCATCACCCTCAATGTCATCCTGCGCGGGGTATTCGGCGCCGACGGCATCGAGCTGGAGCAGCTGCGCGATGTCCTGCCGCAATGGGTGACATTGGCATCCCGGCTCGCGCTGCTCCCCATTCCGAAGCGTCCGATCGGCCCCTGGGACCCGTGGGGACGCCTGGCCGGCTACCGGCGTACCTATGAGTCTCTGGTCGACACCCTCATCACCCGCGCCCGTCAGGACCCCCGGCTTGAGGAACGCACCGACATCCTCGCGCTGTTCCTGCGCAGCCGATACGACGACGGCACCGCGATGACCCGAGGCGAGATCGGCGACGAGTTACTCGCCCTGCTGGCCGCCGGCCACGAGACCACGGCCTCGACCCTGGGGTGGGCGTTCGAGCGCATCTCCCGCCACCCCGAGATCCTGCACCGACTGGTCACCGAAGCACACGGCGACCAGAACACCTACCGGCAGGCGACCATCCTGGAAACTCAGCGAGTCCGCACGGTCATCGACCTCGCCAGCCGACACGTCGCTGTGTCGGACTACGAACTGGGCCCGTGGAGCATCCCCCGGGGCCACACGATCATGGTCAGCCTGCGCCAACTGCACGAAAACCCCGACGAATTCCCCGAACCCGACCGGTTCGACCCCCAGCGGTTCATCGACAACAAGCCCAACGCCTTCTCCTGGGTGCCGTTCGGCGGCGGCACCCGCCGCTGCGCCGGAGCGGCCTTCGCCACCATGGAAATGGACGTCGTACTGCGAACCGTGCTGCGCAACATAACCATTCAGACAACAGACAAACCGGATGAGAAAATCCACAACCGCGGTGTGGCGTTCACGCCCAGCCGCGGTGGCCGCATCGTCGTGCACCGCCGACCCACACGTCACCGGCCCCGGCCAACACGGCCCGACAAATCAGATCAGACCGCGTAACGGCGGAGGCCTCGCTGATCACTGAATCCCGTCGCCCGTCACGCCGATGCACAAACACAAACCGGCAGAATCCATTTCGCCCCTACGAAGTAAGGACATCATGGCGACCACCCGGCTTGCACACGAACCTGAGGATTTCGCTGCGGCGTTCGCCGCGACCTTCAACCGGGGCGATCTCGACGAGATCGTCGCGGGCTACACCGAGGATGCAGTCCTGAATCCCGGCGGCGCCAACGTGATGCGCGGACATGCCGAGATCCGCATGGCACTTGCCAATTTCCTCGCGCCGCGTCTGCCGATGACGGTCACCCCGGGCACCCACATTGTCTCCGGCGACACGGCGCTGGTGACATTCGATTGGGTCATCGAAGGAAAGGCCCCAGACGGGCAGCAGATCCTGATGCAAGGCAGCGCGGTCGACGTTCTTCGCCGCGGCCCAGACGGTTACTGGCGGCAGTTACTGGACCTCCCGTTCGGCACCGCGACCCGGCCTGGGTGACCGCTCGCACCCATTGTTGCGGACAGCGCCGAGCCCGTCGTCGGGCATGGCGAGGCCATTCCGGACAGGCAGGCACCGGCGAGGCGATGCATTCAGCTGGGACCCCTTTCGCTGGGGAGGGGAGACGCTTGGGTTTTAGCCGCCAATCAGCCGAATGATGGGAATCGTCCGCCCGGTTTCATCGGCACGTCTGCGGTATTCGGCATATGGCGGGTAGACGCGGTCAGCCAGGTTCCACAGTCGCGTTCTCTCGCTTGTATCGGTGATGAGTTCTGCGTGATACGGATGGCCGCCAAAGGTGACTTGCGGGTGCGCGCGGAGGTTGTGGTACCAGGCGGGGTTGTTGGCGAGTCCGAACATGGATGCCACGATGACGGGGTGCTGGCCGTCGTGGAAGTAGAGGACGGCGTTTTGGCGCGGTTCGCCGCTTTTCGCGCCGGTGGTTTCGAGTACGGCCGTTGCGAGCGGTCCTCCTGCACCGATGCGTCCGCGAGTGATGCGCATGAGTGCTGGGTCTAGGCGGGCGATGTACTTGCGCGTGAAGGCCCCGACAGTTTTGGTGCCGATGAGTTGTGCCCACATGTAGTAGGCGCGGCTGCGTTGCGCGAAGGGGTCTACGTAGGGAAGCGACGACATGGGGCAGGTCCTTCTACTGGGTGAGCAGGCCGAGCGCTGAACGGGCTTAGCTGATGGCCGCTGCAACGAGGGCGGTGACTGCGTTGCGGTACATGGTGTTCTTGATAGCCCCGAGGGTGCCGGGGTCCTTGCCGGCGATGGAAGTCATCCGAGTGAGCGCAGCGTCGATGAGGTCGGCTTCGGTGGCGGTGTCGTCAACCAGTGCGGCAACTTTGGCTTCCGGGCCGCCGAAGCGGTGACCGGTGGTCATCGCGGTCACTGCGGTTTGCGGGGTGAGCTTGGCCTGGATCAGTGCGGCCATTCCGGGGGTGAACGGAATTCGGATGTCCACTTCGGGGAAGCAGTAGTACCCGCGGTCGGACCGCATGATGCGGTAGTCGTGGGCGAGGGCCAGCATGGCCCCGGCGCCGAAGGCGTGTCCATTGACTGCGGCCAGGGTGGGTAGCGGGAAGGTGAGGATGCGGGCGAAGAGTTTCTGGACGGTGCCGACGTACCATTCGCCGCGGTCGGTGTTGGCGGTGAGCCAGTCCAGATCCAGCCCGTAGGAATAGAACTTGCCCACGCCGGTGGTCACCAGCGCCTGCGCTTGGGTCTCGACGGTGTCGATGTGGGCGTTGATGGTGTCCAGCCATTCCGCGGAGAAGCGGTTCTCGTCGGTGCCCAACTCGAGGACGGCGACTGTGCCGCGGAAGTTGAGTGTCGGTGTCATGTTGGTCTCCTTCGTTTCCGGATCGGCTGCTGTCGGACCGGTGGCGGGCCGACTTCTAGGACTGCGCGCACTGCTGCTGAAAGTCGTTGCCGGGCCGGGAGATCGGTTGTCCGGTTTCCGCGCAGAAGCAGAGCACCGGGTAGCTCGACGATGCATTCCCGCATCACTCCGATGGCGTGACGGTCGTCGCGGTCCCACAACCGTCGCGCCAGCTGGGCGAAGAGATCCCCTAGGAGCTTGTCGAGCGTGCGCAGCCCGGTGGCGACGTCCGCCGGGATGTCACTGGATCCGATCAATTCATCGCGGCGAACGGTGAGAAGGAAGCGGCCGCCCGTCGGGTATTGCTCAAGATAAATCGCCGGCGCGTCAGCGGCGACGACCACCGCCTGCACGGCCGCCTCGCCCGACGGGGAATTCGATAGCGTCGCCTCGACCGCCTCGCGCTGCAACAGCAGGAATCGTTCGGCGGCACGCAACCACACACGGCCTAACAGGCCGGCTCGGGAACCGAACCCGTGATAGATCGCCCCATTGGACACCCCAGTGGTCGCCGAAATCGCGCGGATGGTCACCGCACTCGGACCCGACGTGACTGCCAGTCGCTCGGCGGCATCCATGACAGCGTCGAGATCATGAACGCGGGGACGAGGCACGCAGCCACCATAACAGAGCGGTTGCTCTGTAATTAAGATCGCGAATACCGAATTGACAAACGCGGGGACCGAACCGCCGGCCCGCGGGAGTTGGCTGGACAAAATCACGATGTGAACGGGTCCGCTGAAGGACAAGAGGCCCCGCGCGGCGGATTCGCGAAAGGGGGCCAAATCTAGAGAGCGTCCCTGGCGAGGAAAAACCGCCACCGCGCTGATGGCCAGGGAACTCGAGGCCGTGGCGGCGGAATCCGGTCATTGACAGATTTCTAGTGTTCCTTCTAAGTTTGGAGATGGCGCTAAGAAAGTTTCGGAGATGTCGTCAAGAAAGAGGCGTGGGGATGCGGCGCGGTGAACACGAGGCTCTGCGGTGACCGGGCTGCGCGAACGCAACAAAGCCAAGCGCCGCACCGCGATTCTCGACGCCGCCGTCGAACTGCTTGCCGAGGCCCCGTGGGCCGAGGTGACGACCGAACGGATCGCCGCCCGCGCCGAGGTAGCCTCGGCCACCGTCTACAACCTGGTGGGAACCCGCGACCAGTTACTGGTCGCACTGGTCGAACGGGTCCTGGACTCGGTGGCCGGCGGGATCACCGGCCCGGACTGGCCGATGGACGGGGACCCGCTGACCATCGTGCGCCGGGTGGTCGACGACTCCACGGCCGCGTTCACCGCCGAGTCGGCGGCGTTTCGGCGCGTCGTAGTCGCACTGCGGCTGGTTACCGGAGCCGGCGGGTCGGTCGATCTCGATCCGGCCCGGCTGCAGATCGCGGGTATGCGGGAGGCACAGCGAGCAGGCGTACTCGACCCCCGATTCGCCCCGGAGGCGTTGGGGCGCCAGGTCTACCTCAGCTATATCGGGGCCATGCAGGCGTGGGCTGATGGCGATCTCGACGACGACGGCTTCGCGGTGATGACCCGCCACGGACTGGTTGCGGTGCTGGCGGCCACCGCGCTGCCCGCGCACCGGGACGCCCTCGTCATGGAGTTGCACCAGTTGTCCCGGCAGGCCGCGTCCTGCTGGCGCCACTGTCCCGGCACGCAGCAGTCCGAAGCCACGACGATCACCGAGGAGCACAGCCGATGACCCAGGTAATGCGTACATCCGACGACCGGTTCGCCGACCTGCCCGACTTCGGCTGGGCGCCGCGTTATGTCGAAGATCTCGACGGCTTCGACGGCCTTCGTATCGCTTACCTTGACGAGGGGCCGGCCGACGCCGCGCACACCTTTCTGTGTCTGCACGGCGAGCCGACGTGGGGTTTCCTCTACCGCAAGATGATCCCCCCGTTCCTGGCTACCGGGGCGCGGGTCGTGGTCCCCGACTTCCTCGGATTCGGGCGATCCGATAAGCCCGTCGATGACGCCTTCTACACCTTCGACCGCCACCGCAACACCCTGCTGGCGCTGATCCGGCGACTCGACCTGCACGCCGTTACCCTGGTCGTCCAGGACTGGGGCGGACTGCTCGGGTTGACCCTGCCCGTCGATGCGGACATGCGGGGACGCATCACCCGGCTGATCGTGATGGACACCGCGATCGCCGTCGGCGAATCCCTGGGCGAGGGTTTCGACAACTGGCGGATGTTCTCCTCGATGACCGAGGACATGCCAGCCGGGCAACTGCTGTCGCAGTCCGAGCCCTACCTGACCGCCGCCGAGGCGGCGGCCTACGACGCCCCGTTCGAGGACGCCCGGTTCAAGGCCGGGGTGCGGATGTTCCCGAAACTGGTCATGACCGAACCCGGAATGGGCGGGGTCACCGAGAGCCGACAAGCCGCGAAGTTCTGGCGCGACGACTGGCAGGGCCCCACGTTCATGGCCTGTGGGGCAACGGATCCGGTGTTTCCGCCCGACCACATGCGCGCGCTGGCCGCCCAGATCAACGGCTGCCCCCCTCCGCTGGTGATCCCCGACGCCGGCCACTTCGTCCAGGAGCGGGGCGACATCGTCGCCGCCGCGGCCCTGGATCACTTCAATGGACAAATCCACGGTTGACACCAACCACCCGTGCGGGAGAACATGAGTCATGTTCGCGTTTACCATCGGCAAGCAGGTCGGTCGATGACCGCACTGGTACCTCCGGTGATCGGCAGCGACCCAATGGTGCGCGGCGGCGGATTCGGCCAAGCGTTGATGACCGCGGGATTGAGTCGGCGCGACGCCGAACACGCACCTGCGTACCTGTAGTCCAGTGAGCCCGCGAATGTCCCTTACTACGAACGACTCGGGTCTGAAGTCACAGGAGAAACCGTGGTGCCGAACGGACCGACGTTGATACCGATGTCGCGCCGCGCTTGGTTTGATCCCCGTGTCGACCGCGAGGTCTCGCGGTGAACACCCGCCCCGACCCCAACCGCATCGGCGGCTTCGAATGGACCCAACGCACCAAGGGGCAGCTCACCCGCCGAGAGCGGCTGCAACTGCTCGGCTCCTTGGTCACAAGTCAGCGCGACTTTTTCCTCCATAGACTTCGCCGTGAACGGCCCTCCGCCACTACCCGGTCAGGCGATCGGGACATCCAACCGCCCGACAGCCGGTTCGCCCGAGAGGTGCAGGCGGCCGCCGCCGAGCAGAACCAGGTGATCCTCACTCACAGCTACCGGTCGTGGATCTTCGGGCGCGCACTAGCAGGTGTCGACGGCATCAATGTCGACGACGAGCTGTTGTTCGCCGGAACCTTGCTCCACGACCACGGCATCGAGTTGGTGGTGCCCGGCGAGGACTTCACCTTGCGCAGCGCCCGCCGCGCCATCGAGTGCGCCACCGCGACCGGAGTGAACGGCGAGCGGGCTGCGGCCTTGGCTGACGCCATCACCGTGCACACCACCCCGGGAGTCACCATCGAACGCGACGGTGCGCTCGGGTACTACATCCAGAACGGCGCCCTGGTAGACATCGCCGGCAACCGAATCTGGGATCTGTCCCAGACTCTGATCGACGACACACTGGCCCATTACGACCGGCGCGGTTTGACCCACGGACTCGGAGGCCACATCATCGCCGAGGCGAAAGGCGTTCCCCGCGGCCGTTTCTCGCTGCTGCGTAAATGCGGCTTTGTCCAATTGATGCAAATGGCACCCTTCGACAGGGATTCCAAATGACCGCCACCGCGCTCGACCCGACAGGCCCAAAATGAGTTTTCACAAACCGGCGTCATTGTTGGAATTGGACATCTTCGCCGGAGTCCACGAGCACGACAACTTCTGCCGGATCCAGGACGTCCTTCCGACGACCTCGCTCGAACCATCCTCCAACGCACAGCACTGGCCGAGCGCCGATCCGGTGGCACCGCCGAGGAACCACACCGTCCCGGGCGCGTACCAATCCTTGGGACGCCCGCTTTCCTGCGGGCGATCGCCGAATCTCTGCCGGCTTGAGAACGAAAGGGGAACGTGACCCAGTCCAGCCCCGCGCACCTGCGCCGCTACCCCAGCCAGCAGCGCAGCCGCGAGCGCGTCGAACGCATCCTGGATGCGGCGGCAGCCATCGTGGTCGAGGAGGGAGTGGACAACCTCAAGGTCAGCGATATCGCCAAACGGGCGGGCGTGCCACTGGGAACGCTGTATCAGTTCTTCGCACGCAAGGACGACATCATCTTCGCACTCGCACAGCGGTTCGCCGACCGGTTCGGCGACGTCCTCCAAACTAGCTTGGCCCACCTCGACCCGGACGTCGGTTGGCGTAGCCTGCTCGACCGTCTGCTGGACGCCTATGCATCCCATTACCGCAGCGAACCGGCCCTTCGCGAGTTATGGGTGGGAGCGCGCCTTGATCCGGAATTCATCCATGCCGACCACCAGAACAACAACACCCGATTCGCCAGCGTCGTCGCCGACCTGCTGGCCGCCAAATCTCGGGTTCCGCGAAATGAACTGGCGCTGATGATCTATATCTGTTGGGAAGCCAGTCAGGCGCTTCTTGAAACGGCGTTCCGGGCCGACCCAAACGGTGATCCGGCGATCATCGAGCAGACCAAAATCATGGCGGCACGGTACCTTTCGCCGGCATTTTGAGGCTGTCCTGCGACGCGCAGCCAGGGCGACCGCGTGATTAAAACGTTTGGTAGCGGCGGTTTGTAGAGCGACTCAAGCCACCTTCCCGGGACTCGTGGTGGCTCGCGCCGCGGCGGCGGGTGATTCATCGACAACATCGCGCGCAGCATCCAACATCATCTGCAATCTTCTCCTTGATTCGCGCGTTCTTCTCCAGATGAAGCGATGATGGCCGCGACTGGACTACTGGGGCAGCGGAGCTACTAGGTAGGCGCAGATTATTA
>JAHBAP020000403.1 GCA_018500005.2 Mycobacterium sp.
CAGGGTACGTCGCTCGCGCCCTCGGCCCACCAGCCGCCCGGCGGCCAGTCCGCCGGGGGGCCGCCGCCCTCCCCGTCCGCGGCCCCGCGGCCGCCAGTCGGCTTCCGCTGGATCGCGGTCCGGCCGGGTCCCCCGCCGCCGCCCCGGCGTCGCAGTCGTCCGCTCGGGCCGACACCGCGTTACCAGTCCGTTCCACGTTGGGGACTGATCGACTACGTCGCGGCGCCGCCGGATGCCCCCCACCGGACGGTTACCCGGTCGCCGTCCCCGGCTACCGCTCGGGCGGTCCTGATCGGCACCGCAGTCGTGTTCGCCCTGGCCGCAGGCGTTCACGTCGTGCGATATCTGCTCCTGCTGATCAACCGCACGACGTTGCTTCCGCCGTTTGTGGCGTTCGGTTCGTTGGTGAGCGGAATCTTCATCAGTCTGGCGGCCATCGTCGCGGTCATCGCGACGGGTGTCACCCTGACTTCCTGGCTTATTGCCCGCCGCGCCGCGGCTTTCGCGGTGCACGGTCAGGACGATCCCAGGCCGGAATGGGCGCTGTGGGCCGGCTGCCTGATCCCCGGGGTGAACCTGGTGTGGGCGCCGGTATTCGTTCTCGAGCTGGCCAATGCGGAACCCGGCCAGGAGCGGCAGCGCGGCCCCGTGGCACTGTGGTGGATCGGCTGGGCGTTGTCATGCCTGATCTGCGGGTGGGCTATCTGGACCAGTCGTGCCACTGATGCTCAAGGCGTCGCCGACAACACCGCGACGGTCATCGTCGCCTACCTTGCAGGGCTGGCAGTGCTGGTGCTGCTGTGGCGGGTGCTCGACGGATTCGTCCGCAAGCCGGTTGATCGCCCACAGCACCGCTGGGTCATCGCACCCGCCGACGCGCTGCGGGAAGCAGGTTCCGAGGAAGCGGAATCAGGTGCCGGCGGGCCCGCGGAATCCGCTGTTGAGTCCAGGGACCGGGAACCGGCAGCATAGCCATATGTCGCCGACTGCCGCCCCGCCCGGTGAGCACCCATTCGTGGTCGCGCACCGCGGAGCGTCGGCGGACCTGCCTGAGCACACCCTCGCGGCCTACGAGCTTGCTCTGCAACAGGATGCCGACGGGGTGGAGTGCGACGTGCGGCTAACCCGGGACGGTCACCTGGTATGCGTGCACGACCGCCGAGTGGACAGGACATCGACCGGCACCGGGTTGGTCAGCGATATGACCCTGGCAGAGTTGCGTGAATTCGATTGGGGCGCTTGGCATGGCAGCAACAACGGAGACACCGGACTGCTCACCCTGGAAGATCTGCTGACCTTGGTCCTGGACTGGAATCGACCGGTGAAGGTCTTCATCGAGACCAAGCATCCGGTGCGCTACGGCGCCCTCGTGGAGAGCAAGGTCCTTGCTCTGTTGAACCGTTACGGCCTGGCGTCGCCGGCCTCGGCAGGCATGTCCCGCGCGGTGGTGATGTCGTTCTCTGCGGCGGCGGTGTGGCGGATCCGCCGGGCGGCACCTCTGCTGCCGACGGTTCTGCTCGGGGAAACCTCGCGCTATCTCGGCGGTGGGGCCGCAACGACCGTCGGCGCCACGGCCGTCGGCCCCTCGATCGCCACGCTGCGGGAGCACCCCGAACTCGTCGACCGCGCTGCGGCCCAGGGCCGGGCGATGTACTGCTGGACGGTCGACCATTACGAAGACGTCGAATTCTGCCGGGACGTCGGTGTGGGCTGGATCGCTACCAACCACCCGGGCCGGACGAAGGAGTGGTTGCAGAACGGCTTGACCGGACCCAGAAAGGTTCAGGGCTGAGCTTCGATCACCTGCTGCGGGATCGGGGCGTCGGTGCGCAGCGCCTCGAACAACGAGCCGGCGATCTCGGGATCCCACAGCAACACCGCGCCGGCCTCATTGGCGGTGAACTCGCCGATCGGCACCGTGATGGTCGCGGGTGAACCGTGCAAGGACCAGCCCAGCTGAGCGAGGTTCCAGACGTGGGCCCCGGCGTCGACGGTCAGCGCGGATAGTCCGGCGTGCGGGACGGCATACCAGCGCCACGGGTTGAGCCAGACCGCCGGCTGGGCGGCACGTCGCAACATCGCCGACATGAACTCGCGCTGATGCAGCATGCGGTCGAGGTCCGCCCGCGGAGTGGCACGGCTGCGGACATATCCCAAAGCGTTGGGCCCGTTGAGCACCTGGCAGCCGGCCGGGAGGTCGATTCCGGCCAGGGGGTCGTTGATGGGTTCGACCGGGCATACCGTCACACCGCCGAGTGCGTCGACCACGCCGCCGAAACCGGCGAATCCCAGTTCGGCATAGTGATCCAACCGCAATCCGGTGGACTGCTCGACGGTCTGGGCCAACAGGGGCGGGCCGCCGACGGCGAAGGCCGCGTTGAGTTTGTCCATGCCGTAGCCCGGAATATCGACGTAGGAATCGCGGGGAATGGACACCATGGTGGTCGGCTCGGTGGAGAGCAGCCCGGGGATGTGGATCAGCAGGATGGTGTCGGTCCGGCCGCTGCCGACCTCGCCGCCGGTGGACAACTCGGCCTGTTGTTGCTCGGTCATATCCGCGCGGCTGTCCGATCCGACCAGAAGCCAGTTCGTGCCGGCAGATGCGGCCGGCCGGCCGTCGTAGTCGCCGAAAACCGCTATCCGGTGCAGCGACACCTC
This sequence comes from Mycobacterium sp., assembly GCA_018500005.2. Taxonomy (GTDB): domain Bacteria; phylum Actinomycetota; class Actinomycetes; order Mycobacteriales; family Mycobacteriaceae; genus Mycobacterium. The sequence goes on from JAHBAP020000403.1 coordinate 2,659, forward strand.
CACCCACAAGCTGATGCCCAACCCTGCGATCACCACGACCAGCGCCGCGGTGAACACCGCGGAAGCGATCCGTCGAAGAACTGTCTCTTATACACATCT
>JAHBAP020000226.1 GCA_018500005.2 Mycobacterium sp.
GGTGCCACTGGGGGGGGGGGGGCGCGGCGACGATGGGGGGGGGGCAAACGGGGGGCACGGCCCCCCGCCGTGCGGGTCCAACCGGCCCCCCCGCGGCCCGCCCCGCCGCAGGACCTAGTGCTTGGCCGGCTCGACGAGTTCCACCAGAACGCCACCGGCGTCCTTGGGATGGATGAAGTTGATCCGCGAGTTCGCCGTACCGCGGCGCGGGGCGTCGTAGAGCAGCCGCACACCGTCAGCATGTAGCTGCTCGCACAGCGCGTCGAGGTCACTGACCCGGCAGGCGATCTGCTGGATGCCCGGGCCGCGCTTGTCGATGAACTTCGCGATGGTGCAGTCGTCGTTCAGCGGGGCCATCAGTTGGATCTGGGCGCTTCCGGCCGGGGCGCCGCGCACCGCGAGCATCGCCTCCCGAACCCCCTGCTCTGCGTTGATCTCCTCGTGGACGAGGATCATGCCGAGGGTGTCGTGGTACCAGGCGATGGCGGCATCCAGATCGGGCACCGCGATCCCCACGTGATCGATGGCCGCAACCAGAGCGCTCGCCAGCAACGGGCGGGCATCGACATGCTCAGTGGTCATAACAACACGGTAACCTCTCAACCGGGTGGTTGGTCAGCCAGTTTCGGAGACCCGCGTACGGCACCCATTCGCAAAGCCTGCAGGAGGTAAAAATGACGACGTCGGTGATCGTTGCTGGAGCCCGTACACCCATCGGGCGCCTGATGGGCTCGCTGAAGGACTTCTCGGGTTCCGACCTGGGGGCGGTCGCGATCCGCGGCGCTCTGGAGAAGGCTGGGATTCCGGCGTCCCTCGTCGAGTACGTGATCATGGGCCAGGTGCTCACCGCCGGGGCCGGCCAGATGCCCGCCCGCCAGTCGGCGGTGGCCGCCGGCATCGGCTGGGACGTGCCCGCGCTGACCATCAACAAGATGTGCCTGTCCGGCATCGACGCGATCGCCCTTGCCGACCAGTTGATCCGGGCCGGTGAGTTCGACGTCGTGGTGGCCGGCGGGCAGGAGTCGATGACCCGGGCCCCGCACCTGCTGATGGACAGCCGGGCGGGCTACAAGTACGGCGACGTGACGGTCAAAGACCACCTGGCCTACGACGGTTTGCACGACGTCTTCACCGACCAGCCCATGGGTGCGCTCACCGAGCAGCGCAACGACGCCGACAAGTTCACCCGGCTCGAGCAGGACGAGTTCGCCGCCTCCTCACACCAGAAGGCCGCGGCCGCATGGAAGGACGGTGTGTTCGCCGATGAGGTTGTGCCGGTTGCGATTCCGCAGCGCAAAGGCGATCCGATCGAATTCACCGAAGACGAGGGGATCCGGGCCAACACCACCGCCGAATCGCTGAGCGGGCTGCGCCCGGCCTTCCGCAAGGACGGCACCATCACCGCCGGGTCGGCCTCGCAGATCTCCGACGGCGCCTGTGCCGTGGTGGTGATGAACAAGACCAAGGCGGAAGAGCTCGGCCTGACCTGGTTGTGCGAGATCGGGGCGCACGGCAACGTCGCCGGCCCGGACTCCACTCTGCAGTCCCAGCCGGCCAACGCGATCAAGAAGGCCGTCGAACGTGAAGGCATCACCGTCGACCAACTCGACGTCATCGAGATCAACGAGGCGTTCGCGGCGGTTGCACTGGCCTCGACCCGGGAACTCGGCGTCGATCCGGAGAAGGTGAACCGCAGTGGCGGTGCGATCGCGATGGGCCACCCGATCGGGATGTCCGGTGCGCGCATCACCCTGCATGCGGCGCTGGAGTTGTCCCGGCGTGGCTCGGGGTACGCGGTGGCCGCGCTGTGCGGCGCCGGCGGTCAGGGTGACGCCCTGATCCTGCGCGCCTGAGTTTGCTGGAGGGCCGAGTCGGCCGATCCGGCCTTCCCCCTGTGACGTTGGTCATACGGGTGGCCGTGACAAACTTGGGGACGTGACGCGACCCCGCCCGAGAACAGCACCGGTAATGACCGGCGCCGTGGATCTGTCCGGACTCAAGAAACGCGCCGCCAACGGCGATGCCGGCGGCGGTGTGGAGGTCACCGAGGCCAACTTCGAAGCCGAGGTCCTGTTGCGTTCCACCGAGGTTCCGGTGGTCGTACTGCTGTGGTCGCCCCGCAGCCAGGCCTGCCTGGACCTGCGCGATGCGCTGGGGGCACTGGCGGCCGCGGACGCCGGCAAGTGGTCGCTGGCGACGGTCAACGTCGATGCGGCGCCCCGGGTGGGGGCCATCTTCGGCGTCGAAGGCGTGCCCACCGTGATAGCACTGGCCGGCGGACAGCCGCTGACCTCCTTCGAGGGATCCCAGCCCCCCGAGCAGTTGCGCCGCTGGATCGACTCGCTGCTGGCGGCCACCGCGGGCAAGCTCACCGGGGGTGGCGACAGCGAACCCCCGGTGGATCCCGCCCTGGCCGACGCCCGGAAAAAGCTGGACTCCGGCGACTTCCCGGCCGCGGCGGCCGCCTACCAGGCCGTCCTCGACGCCGATCCCAAACATGCCGAGGCCAAGGGTGCGCTGCGTCAGATCTCGTTCCTGCAGCGCGCCGCGGCACACCCTGCCGACGCCGTTGCAACGGCCGACGCCGCGCCCGGCGATATCGACGCGGCCTTCGCCGCCGCCGA
>JAHBAP020000515.1 GCA_018500005.2 Mycobacterium sp.
GGTCGGGGAGTTCGCCGGCTGAAACACCCCGGTGCTGTCCGCCTGCTCCTCGGCCCGGATGACGTGGACGACCGCGTTGATGAGTGCCAGGTGGGTGAAGGCCTGCGGGAAGTTGCCCAGATGGCGGCCGGTGCTGGGCTCGATCTCCTCGGCGTACAGGTGCAATGGGCTGGCGAAGGACAGCAGTCGCTCGCACAGGTGGCGGGCCCGGCTGAACTCGCCGATCTCGACCAGTGCCGACACCAGCCAGAACGAGCAGATGGTGAACGAACCCTCCTGTCCGGAGAGTCCGTCGTCGGTCTCCTCGGTGCGGTAGCGCAGTACCAACCCGTCCTCGGTCAGCTCGTCGGCAATCGCCAGCACGGTGGCGCGCACTCTCGGGTCGTCGGATGGCAGGAATCGCAGCAGGGGAGCCAGCAGCAGTGAGGCGTCGAGGGCGTCGCTGCCGTAGCGCTGGGTGAGCACGCCCCGGGAGTCGACCCCGTTGGCCAGGACATCGGCCTTGATCTCGTCGGCGATAGTGCGCCATTGTTGGGCATAGCTGGTCGAACCCTGCAGCTCGGCCAGCTTCGACCCGCGGTCGAGGGCCACCCAGCACATCACCTTGGAAGAGGTGAAGTGCTGCGGCTCGCCGCGCACCTCCCAGATGCCCCGGTCGGGTTCGCGCCAGTGCTTGACCGCTTCCTCGACCTGGTCCTTGAGCACCGGCCACAGCGCGTCGGAGATGTTCTCCCGCGACTTGCAGTGCAGATACACCGAGTCCAGCATGGTTCCCCAGATGTCGTGCTGGCGTTGGTTGTAGGCGCCGTTGCCTATCCGAACCGGCCGGGCGCCGTCGTAGCCGGACAGGTGGTCGAGTTCGTCCTCGACCAGTTCACGCTCGCCCCCGACGGCATACATCACCTGGAGCGGTTCGCGCTGGCCGTTGTTGGCCCCTGACACGTCGGCGATGAACGAGAAGAAATCGTCGGCCTCGCGGTCCAGGCCCAGGGTGTAAAGCCCCCACAACGCGAAGGTCGAGTCGCGCACCCATGCGTAGCGGTAGTCCCAGTTACGCACCCCGCCGGGTGTTTCGGGCAACGATGTGGTGCTCGCAGCCAGCAGGGCTCCGGTCGGTGAATAGGTCAGGCCTTTGAGGGTCAGTGCACTGCGTTGCAGGTAGGCCCGCCAGGGGTGGTCCGGGAACTGGCCGATGTTGATCCACTGGTGCAAGGCTTCGCTGGTCTGCCACATCTTCTTGGTGGGTTCCTCATAGGTCTGTGGCGCCGGATGCGTGGACCAGGACAGGGCGACGAATACGTCGTCGCCCTCCTTGAGGCGGGTGCGGGCCCGGGCTTCCCGGCCCTCGAGACCGATGCGCAGGTTGGTCGTCAGCCGCAGGGTGGGGTGGGCGTCCGAATCGGTTCGGGCGCGGGCGACGGCCTCGCCATAGGCGTTGGAGGAGTACTCCCACGCGGCGTTGATGCGACCGTAGTCGAAGGAGGGCTCGCAATTCATGATGAGCTCGACGGTGCCACTGACGCATCGCACCGTGCGCAGCAGAATGTGCTCTGCGTCCCAGTCCGTGGGCGTCCGCCGATGGGTCCGGGACCGCGCCTCCAGGTCGTGCCACGGGCCCATCACCAGCGCATCGCGGACGATGATCCAGCCGGTGGGCGTCTGCCAGGTGGTCTCCATGATCAGGCTGCCCGGCAGGTAGCGGCGGGCGGCCGGCACGGTCACGCCGTACGGGCCCAGCCGGAAATGGCCGGCGCCCCGGTCCAGGATCGCTCCGAACAGGCTGGGCGAATCAGGCCGAGGTACGCACATCCACTCCACAGAGCCGGATGCCGACACCAGGCAGGTGTTCTCGCAATCGGAAAGGAAGGCGTAGTCGGCGATGGGGGGAAACGAACTGCGCTGGGCCCTGTGTGGCGGCGCGATCCCGCCATGGTCCTCCTCGCCCTGGCCCGCGCCCTCGGGCCGCGCACCTGATGGTTCGACGTGCTGAGCCATCGCGACATCATCTCTCACCTGACGTCCGGAGGGCGGACTTTCGGATGCGGGGGCATAGGCTGGGAGCATGTCCGGGTTCCTGAACTGGTGGGACGGCGCGGAGTTGTGGCTGTCCGGGCGGGGTTTCGTGCTGCAGACCGTCATCGTCATGCCGATCGTTCTCGCACTGGCCTTCGTGATCGCCGCGGGAGTCGACGCGGTGCTGGGCTTCGGAATCCGGGCTTTTCGAGGCGTCGAGGAGGTCCCGGGGCTGAGGGTGCTGCGCCGGCTCCACGATGCCGGCCTCGAGGACGATGATGCCTCCGGCGACAGGACTCGGAAGTGAGCGGGATGCCCCGGTCGAGGGTGACTCTGGCGCTGGTGGCTTTGCTAGTGCTGGTCGTGGTGGTCTGGTTGCTAAACCGCTGACGGAATGCCTGCTAGGCTTTGCTGCGTGAGTTCGGTAACTGCGGGAATTGGTGCTGAGGCGGTCTTCGCCGACGGCGTCAGCGGTCTTGCCGACGTTTGCTGTTGTCGCTGACCCTGACGCCCGTCCGCGTCGGATGTGTCGGTGGCCTATTTTGCGCACTGCCATTTTGTTGTGACGGGCATCCTCCTTCGACCTGATCGCAAGAAAGGCTGCTCATGAACTTCTCCGGGCTCTCGCGTTGGCGCACCGGCGTCGCACTGGCCGCCGCCGTCACCGTGCTGACGGCGTGCGGAGGAGGGCCCAGCGACGTCGTCGGGGGCCGTGGCGAGGATGCCGAAACAACTCTCAACCTGGTCGCCTACTCCGTACCCGAACCCGGCTGGAGCAAGATCATCCCGGCCTTCGCCGCAACCCCGGAGGGCAAGGGGGTCGGCGTCACGACGTCGTACGGCGCCTCCGGCGACCAGTCCCGTGGTGTGGCGGAGGGCAAACCCGCCGACATCGTCAACTTCTCGATCGAGCCGGACGTGGCCCGGTTGGTCAAGGCCGGCAAAGTGGCCCCGGAGTGGAACTCCGACGTCACCAAGGGCATTCCGTTCGGTTCGGTGGTGACGTTGGTGGTTCGGAAGGGCAATCCCAAGAACATCAAGGACTGGGACGACCTGTTGCGGCCCGGGGTCGAGGTGATCACTCCGAGTCCGCTGAGTTCCGGTTCGGCCAAGTGGAATCTGCTGGCCCCGTATGCCGCGAAGAGCGACGGCGGCAAGAAC
>JAHBAP020000054.1 GCA_018500005.2 Mycobacterium sp.
CAGCGGCAAGGCGATACCACCGCCGAAGCCCTGGTTGGCCAGCGCCCGGTTGTGGGTGATCGTCGTTCCGGTCAGCCGGGTTTCCTGCTCGAGAAGCAAAGCCCCGCCGTAGGCCGACCCGGCGGAGTGGCCCGAGGTGGCTGCATTGCGCCGGAAGGTCGATCCGTCGTCGGCGAAGGCCGTGCCCTTGAACGAGACGGCCCCGCCGAGGGCGATCCCGGTGATCGAGGAGGCGTCGTTCGAGGTGAGCAACACCCCGGTAGTGTTCAGGTAATTTGTGTATTCCTCACCGGCAGTGCCGATTTCGATGGCGCCGCCTTCGGCGACGCGCTCGCCTCGGGCGCGAACCTTGGCCGCGTTGCGAACGAATGCGCCGCCGGTGATCGTCGTCGTCCCGTTCGCCGCATAAAGACCGCCGCCGTGCGCCTCGCCGGATGCCGGCTCGACGAGCGACTCGCCGGCAACCAGTCGGCGCCCACCCAGCGCGGAGTTGCCGACGAAGGTCGTGTTGAAGATCGAGATCGACGGATCCGAACTGGCCTCGGAGTAGACGGCGCCGCCCAACCCGGAACCGACGTGACCGCTGCCAGTGTCGTTGCCTCCGACCGCGGAGTTGCGGGCGAACCGACTGCCTGACACCACGGTTCCGCTGCCGAGGTTGTAGAAAGCGCCGCCCTGGGTTTCGCGGTAGCTCTGGTTGGCCGCGTCGTCGCCGCCCACCACCGAGTTGCCCCGGAAGATGCCGTTCTGGATCTGCAGGGTCGCGGGGTCGTCGCCAGGTCTGGTCGCGCTGTAGGCGTTGATCAGTGCCCCGCCGGCCGCGGACTTGCCCTGCGTGGCGATCGCCACATTGCCGATGAACCTGACTCCGACCAGCCGGGTTTCGAACAGACTGGTGAAGTCCAAACCGCCGCCCTGCGCGAGTCCGCCTGCCCCGAGGCCATCCTCGGGGACCGGACCCGTTCCGGGGTCCCCGCCGATGGAACGGTTTCGCACTAACTCCGATTGACGGATGCTCACCGGAATGATGGCGGGTTTGATCTCCAGGGATCCCGTGGCGTTATCCACCCGCAGACCGCCGCCGTAGGAATATCCGCCCTCGCCGGCTTCGGTTCCGGAGTCGGCGCGCGAATCGGCCCCCTTACCGCCCCTCGCGGTGTTCTCGCGGACGGAAAGGTTCGTCGCCTGCACCGACGACGGCGAAATCAGAAAGACCCCGCCGCCTTGCGCGACGCCGCCGGTGCCGGTGTTGGTCCCGGCATCGGCGGCATTGGGGCCGACACCGCCACCTTGGGCGAGGTTGTCGTGCACAGTCACGTCGGCCAGGCTCACCGCAACCCATTCGGCCGTCCCGAAAGCGCCACCGTTGCCGCGGCCGCCCTGCTGGGCGCCCAGCGTCGCCAGCCCCTGGGCGCCGGCCGAGCCGCCGATCGCCGTGTTCTCGTGGAAAAGCACCCGGCTGAGGTCCCTGAAGTCGAAGACGACCGTCTTCGAAAATCTAATGCAGGGGTCCCTGGGGTGCCGTCTGTTTCGGACGACGACGCGACTCGGCCCCGGCGGTCATCCAATGACCCGCCGGGGCCGCGACCGGGGTCGTTAGACGACCGTCACGTGGACGTGGTTGTAATGGTCGGAAACGCGCCACATCGTGTACTTCACGCCGAAGCGGCCGGACTGGCTCTGGATGTCGGCGTTGATGGCGTCGCCCAGACCCATGTTCGAACCGATCATGATGTCCAGGGCGTGGCCGCTGGGATGGTCGGGACGCGAATCCGGACGAACTCCGCCGATCGACTGCACACCGGGGTAGGTGGCAGTGATGTACTGAGCCAGGGCGTTTGCATTCGGGCACAGGCCGCCCATTCCGACCAGCGGGACGGCGGAAGCTGTTGCCGACGAGGTTGCAATCAGGCCGGCGGTGATCGGCGCCAATGCAATCTTGTTCATGAGAAAAGGCTAAGTGGACGGGGCGCATCCGAAAAATCAACGAGCACTGTCGATTACGGTTGCGGTTTGACAAATACACGAACAGCAGGAACGGGAGCGCCGGGCGAAACGTGGTGTCCAAGGGCAGGCAAATCCTCTGCAGCCCAGTAATTTTCGCGATCACAACGGCGCCGCTTCCTGGCCGAATCCCCAGTAGACCATAGCGCCCCTGCTGAAATTCAAGCCTTCCAAGGGGATTCGCCCATCGAAACCGTCACAATCCCGGAGCCGATATGACCCGTGCCACACCTTCGGGCGTCATCCCAGTTCAGCGACCCGAAAAAGCCGCCGCTGGGCTGAAATTGGAACCATATGGGCGGCCGGTGTCCCTCACTTCTTCCTGCGCAGCCACTCCGCCGGACGGCCGCGGGTGCCGGTTTCGCGCATCGTTCCGGTGCCCTCGACACGGTCCTCCATCGAGCGGCGGAACTTGTCGCGGTCAAGTGGTGTGCCGGCGACGGCCTGGTGAACGATCCATAGCTCGCGCAAGGTGAACTCCCGGTCCAGAAGGTGGTCGGGATCGGCGTATTCGGCATAGCGCCTGCGGACGTCGTTTTTGGCCAGGCGCACGATCTCGGCGTGGTCCCAGGCCC
>JAHBAP020000378.1 GCA_018500005.2 Mycobacterium sp.
GCTGACTGGTTGGTATTCCACTCCAGCCAGCCCACTCCTCGGCGGCCGTCCTGAGTCTGGACGGTCGCCCACGCCCGGGGAAAGAAGCTCACCCGACCGTCGGGTGAAACCAGTCGGACCGGGGCGTGCCCGCGCACCTCGATGCTCGCGACGAGCGGGCCGGGTTCCATGGTCAGCGTGGTGGTCAACGGCAGCCCGTTATCGCCCAACGCCGCCTCTGCTGTGACGCTCGTGGTCTCGATGACCGGCTCGCCGGGGGGTTCGATGTAGCCGACGCTGACCGGCGGCATACCGGCGATCCGCAGATCGACGCCGTGCAGGTGGGTTCCGTCATCGAGGTGCAGCGCACTCCACACCCAGTCCATGCTCCACCAGTCCCGCACTCCGTGGCTGTGGTCGCGCTGACCGGGAACAGCGTCGAAACGGTAGGTGCGACCGTCAGCGGTGACCGATCCGCTTACCGTGCAAGGGACTTCGTAGCGGGTGGCGATCCGATAGGCGTAGGGCGTCGCGGCGGTGGTCCAGGTCAGATCCATGCCGAGGTCGCTCGCCCGGCCGTCCTCCCCGCGCAGCAACGCCGACGGGTCGTCATAGGACTGCGCGGGCCCGCTCACCGTGACCTGGTAGTCCCGCAGGGGAACCGTTGCGGCGTGACGCATTTCGATGCCGCCGCTGCGGATGTCGTTGGGGTTCCCCGGAAGTGCGGCCTGGAAGTCCACGCAGGCGACCGTCGGGATATCCGGACCGCAGATCAGCGCGTTGATCCAGGCCACGTTCTGGTTGGGCACCAGCCCGAGCCGGATCCATCCGCCGATGCCCTGCTCCGGATCGGCGAAGTCCCAGTACCAGCTCTCGTTCCAGAGTGGTTCCTCGCCGGGGGCGTGCGCAGCCTCGTCGGCGGGATCAGGTTGCAACGCCGGGCTGGGCGTGGCCTCGGGAAGAATCTCGAGTGCCCCGGTGTCCAGGACGTGGCTGCTGTGCCGATCGAGCATCGTCAGGAACATCCGGTCGCCGCGTTCGGTGCGCTCCACCAGCATCGAGGAGACGATGGCCATCATCACGCCGAAGAAACTCTGCCGGCGCACGCCTTCACGAACCTGCTCGCGGGTGATCGGCGGGTCCTCGCCCAGCCCCTCGCAGTAGGCGGCGAGAAGCTCGTCGTAGTGGGTCCTTCGATCCTCGGTCTGCAACGCACACCCGAGGAAGTAGGCGACGTCGGTCAGCGCCGCCCCCCAGGTGACCGTCTGCCAGTCCACCACGGTGAGGTCCCGCAGCGAGCCCGGCCGGCCGAACAGCATGTTGTCCAGGCGGTAGTCGCCATGCACCAAGCCCTTCACCCGATCGGCCGCCGCCTCCTCGGCGAGGTAGGTGTCGAAGCTGTCGACCAGTCGCTGGCATACCAGCCGCTGCTCGGGCTTGATGGCCTCGCCATAGCGGTCGGCGAATCCGTTGTACAACCCGGTGATGAGCGCCTGGTTCATCGGGGTTTCGCGGTTGAGCCACGGCGCCTCGGAAAGGGCCTCGCTACCGATCAGCGGAGCGTGCAGTCGACCCAACTGGCTCAGTGCCAACTTGGCGTCTTCGATTGTGGCGCCGCGGATTTCATCTCCCACTTCGGCTGGCGCGGCGTCATCGAGCAGCAGCGTGAACAACCCGGTCGCTGGCTGGTAGGAGGCGTGGAAGCAGTTCGCGATCGGGCCGCCGAGTTTCGGCCCGACGTCGGAGTAGAACCGAACTTCACGTTCGTAGAGACCCAGTGCCTGACCGGTCTGGCGGCTCATCGGGTCACCGGCGGCTACCTTGAGCACGACTGACGCCGGACCGGTGCCGTCGGCATAGGTCAGGCTGACGCGGTAGCACTCGCTCATCTGGCCGGTGCCGATGCGGTCGACGGTGAAGGAATCCACCCGTCCCGCTCCCAGGGTGTCGGTAAGCCAGTCGGCGGTGAGGTCGTCGGGGCGACCGACGGGTACTTCTTCGGGGGTTTCGCTACTCACCCGTCAAACGTATGACAGGTGTCAGTTAGCCGTCGGCCATCGTGAAATTCGCCCAGGCGCGGCGCCGGTGCGGGTTGGGGTCCAACTCGACGTGGGTGTGCCGGTCGAACACCAGCACCGGACGTTCGTCGTTGTTGTAGCCGGGCCAACCCTCGCCGGGCACTCCGGTGCGACTGAAGTCCTGCCACCGGCTCTGGACCTGGTGGCTGACCTTCACCGCGGCCCTCTGGTCCACCCCGGCGGTCAACACCGCGCCCACCCGGGAGCGGTAGATGCCGAACACCGCCAGCAGTTCGGTGGCGTGGGTTGCGCCGAACCCCGCCCAGTGCAGAGTGCGCGGTGCGAAGTCGTAGCGGTAGACGTAGGTGGGCGCCAGCTTGGCGTGCGCCTCGGCGATCTGCCAGGCGGCGGTACCGAAGATCATGTCCCCGCCGAATTCCACACACGCCTTCGGGTCGGGGTACTGCGGATAGGCGGCCAGGATCTTTTCACGCACTTCGGTCGGGGTGTGCGCCAGAATCCGCTCAATGGCGTGCTCGCTGGTCGGCAGGAGTTTGAGAAACCGGGTGAACAGCCGGCCCTCCTCGGCGTTGGTCCCGACGATCAGCGGAACCTTGTGCGCCACACCCTTTCTCATCGCGTCGAACGGATCCAGCGGCAGGTAGTCGTCACCGCTGGTCGGGCCCACCGCTGACGCACCGAGCACGTTGTCCAGGCTGTGTGTCATCACGTAGTGGGTGGCCCGAACCAGCTCGGCCGGTTTGGCGCGCATCAACTCCGCGGCGGCATTGCCGCGGTCCACGCCGAGGCGCTCGACGAACCGCTCGGCGATCTTGGCGGCAACCTCCTGGGTGCTGACCATGCCCGACGCCGGGCTCTGCGAGATCGCCTTGTGGAAGAGGCCCCCGGCCGCCGGGACCGCCAGCAGGGTCGCCACCGCATGGGCCCCGGCGCTCTCCCCGAAGATCGTCACGTTGTCCGGATCTCCGCCGAACGCGGAGATGTTCTCCCGCACCCAGCCGAGCGCCATCACGATGTCGCGCAGGAAGAGGTTGGAGTCGATCGGCATCTGGGGCGTCGACATCGACGACAGGTCGATGCATCCCAGCGCTCCCAGGCGGTAGTTGACCGAGACGTAGACGCAGCCGCGACGCGCCAGTGCGGCACCGTCGTAGATCGGGGTGGCCGAACTGCCCAGGATGTAGCCGCCGCCGTGAATGAAGAACATCACCGGAAGCGGGCCGTCGTCCGGCGCAGGACCCGACCAGCGTGGGGTGACGATGTTGAGGGTCAGGCAGTCCTCGCTCATCGGCTGGTATTTGCCCAGGCCGGTCATGGTGTAGACCCGCTGTTGGGGCGCGCAGTTCCGGTAGTTGTGGCAGGACAGCACGCCGCCCCAGGGCTGTACCGGCTCAGGGGCCCGGAACCGCCGAGATCCGACCGGCGGGGCGGCATAGGGTATGGAGCGCCAGCGGTTGACTCCGTTGCGGGTGAAGCCTTCGACCACCCCGCTTGCGGTCCGGATCTGGACGGTGTGCTCGTGCATGACTACCGACGGTAGCGAATCGACCGCCCCGACGCGCCTGACGTGTCCGCGATGCTTCGGCGGCTAGCCTGGCCCGATGCGGATCGTTGCGTTGGTCGCCGCGTCGGCGCTGGTAGCGGGGTGTTCCCAGGTTCCGGTCGGCAAACCGGGTCCTACCGAACTCACACCCATCACACCGTCGCGCACCGGCAGCGCGAGCAAGGCGACCTCCCCGGCCACCACGACCACGGCCACCACGACCTCGGCTTCGGCCGCCGCCCCGGGCCGGGGTGCCTCGGCCGCCGAGGCCATCGCCTGGGTCGAGGCCGCTCCCCCGGTCGACGGGGCGGACTTCAACGTCGCCCTTCGCAACGGGACCGCCACATCGCTCGGCGATGACACCGCGTTCACGACCCCGTTCGGGACCAGTTGCATGACGGACACCAAACGGGTGGCCACCGGGCTGGCCTGTCTGGTGAACCTCGTCGACCCGCCTGCGCAGCCGCCCGACGTCTACGGCGCGTGGAAGGGCGGCTGGGTGGACTACGACGGGTCCGGGGTGCGGATCGGCTCCGCGCACGGCGATCCGGGCCGGTTCAGCGCCGGGCAAGGAGCGCCGCTGCCCCAGGGCGGCTCGCTGTCGTTCGGCGATTTCAGATGCCGCACCGACACCACCGCAATGCTGTGTGTGAACTACGCAGACAAGACCGCGGTTCGCTACAGCGACGACGGTATCGACGTCTTCGGATGCACCCGCCAGACCCCGCCGCAGGCTGGAATCGGTATCCAATACACCTGCTGATGTAGTTTCTGCGACATGCGGAAGTCCCTCGTCATCGTCACCGGATCACTGCTCGCGCTCGGCGCGAGTGCCGGAATCGCCGCTGCGTCCATGAGCGGAGCCGAGGTGCAGGAGATGATCAGCTCGCAGCTTGCCGCCCAAACCGGCACGCCACCGGCGGCCGTGGACTGCCCCGGTGAATTGGAGACCGATATCGGATCCTCGATCACCTGCGCGCTGACGATCGGCGACGAGACCCGCGGCGTGACCGTCACCGTGGTCTCGTTCGACAACGGCCAGCTGAACTTCAGCATGAAGCTGGCCCGACAGTAACCCCTCAGCGCGGCGAATACCGGGGCGTCCCCATCTTCGCCCCGGTAGTCTCCGTCAGAACATCTGCGGCAGCATGAACATCCGCACCGTGGTGGTCAGCAACAGCACCAACCCGGTGAGTATCAGAGCCACCTGCACCTTGGGCGCGGTGAATTTGGTTGCGACGCTGGCGAAGAACAGCACCAAGGCGAACAAGACGGCCAGCATCACGTAACGGGTGCTGGTGTTGCTGGCTTCGTCGGCGTCGCTGAGGCTCTCCTCGGCCTTGACCGACAACTCGTCGGCCTGCAACTGTGCCGGCACCACATAGCTGGCCAGATTCAGTGGCGTGCCGTCCGGCACCCGGGCCGGATTGCCGTCGCCGTCCACCGGCACCGTGCCCAGCCACTCCCGCTGGGACTTGTCCAGTGCCGATGAGAACCGGTCGCGCAGGAAGCCGGCCCTGTCCTTCTGGCCAGAGGCGACCGCCTCAACCCAGGAGATCCACATCTGCGAATCGACGACGGACTGGCTGGTGGCTTCGGAGGCCGCCCGATTGGCGTCACTGCGCTGGATGGCCGAGGCCGACTGCGCGTCGGACTGCGCGTTGGACCACTGGCTGGCCTGGAGCGAGGCCCACGTGGTCGCCACCGCAGCCACCGCGAGGATGATCGCCGTCCAGGAGTCCAGGATCCGCTGCCGACGGTCCCACGGGTCTTCCGGTTCGACCGGGACGATATCGGCGCCGAGTACGTCGTCGATCAGTTCGTCGACCTTCTCCAGCACACTCTCGGTGCCGTCGGCGTTGGTGTCCGCCACGACTGCTCCTTCTCCGACGTAAATGTCTCCAGCAAAGAGATGTGCCGACAGTGTGCCGTGATCGCCGGCGCACTTCGGGCATTTCGGCGACTGCGAGCCGACCGGGCTAGGCTGATCAGGTGAGGTCCGAGCGGAAAAAGCTGCTACCGGAGGGCCGGTTGTGGCGGTCGGAATGCGAACGTTTGCAGCGCCGTCCGCCTGCCCGCAACCAGCACTGGGCCGAAGCCGTCAGCCGCCCGCAGCGGGTGCTGACCTTCGCCGCCTGGATTTCGGCGGCCCTCACCGCGATTCTCGGGACACTCCAGACCATCACCGGCGACCGGGTGCTCTACATCGGTCTGATCAACCTCGCCACCGGCGCGTTGTTCATGTGCGTCCCACTGCTGAACCGGTTGGGCAACGTCATCCCCGCTTTGGCTTTCGTGGTGATCGCGTTCTCTTCCTTGACTTTTGTGGGCTCCCAGATCGGTACCGACTCAGGGGTTCAGTTCTACTACCTGGTCTCCGCCTCGATGGCGGTGCTCGTACTGGGCGTCGAACATGTGGCGTTGGCCGGCATGGTGGTCAGTATCGGTGCCGCTCTTGCGATGTACATGCAGTTCCGGATTCCGCAGGACACCGGTATCCAGCCGCGCTGGGCGCTGGACATGGCCTTCGTTCTGACGACGGCGGGCGCCTGCCTGCTGATCTTCCTCACCGTCTGGTACGCCATGCGGGAGGTGGCGCGCGCGGAGGCCGCCATGGAGGTGGAGTACAGCCGGTCCGAGGCGCTGCTCACCAACATCCTTCCGGCCACGGTTGCCGCACAACTGAAGGACCCGGCACACGGGACCATCGCTGACCGCTACGACGAAGCCTCGATCCTGTTCGCCGACATCGCCGGCTACACCGAACAGGCCAGCACCATCCCGCCGACCGAGTTGGTCCGGTTTCTCGACCGGCTCTACACCACATTCGACCGGATGGTGGACCGACACGGTCTGGAGAAGATCAAGACCACCGGTGACGCATACATGGTGGTCAGCGGGGTTCCGACCCCGCGCGGCGACCACATCGAGGCGATCGCAGACTTGGCGCTGGACCTGACCCGGGCGGTCTCCGAACTGCGTGACCCGCGCGGCAAGCCGGTGCCGATGCGGATGGGCATCGCCGCCGGCCCGGTGGTAGCCGGGGTGGTCGGTGCCCGTCGGTTCTTCTACGACGTGTGGGGCGACGCGGTCAACGTCGCCTCCCGGATGGAGTCCACCGATATCGAGGGTCGGATTCAGGTGCCGCAGAACGTCTTCGAACGCCTCCGGCATGACTTCGTCCTCGAGGAACGCGGGGAGATCCAGATCAAGGGCAAGGGCCCGATGCGAACCTGGTTCCTGGTGAGCCGCAAGCCGGCATTCGAACACCTCGCCGAGAGTGTGCCCTTTGGCCAAGAAAGCGACCTGATCCGACCATAGGACCCACCCTCGACGCCGTCCTACATCACCTTCGACAAGAACGCCTTGGTCCGGTCGTGCTGCGGATTGCTCAGGACCTCCCGCGGTGACCCACTCTCCACGATCACCCCGCCGTCCATGAACACCAACTGGTCAGCGACCTCGCGGGCGAAGCCCATCTCGTGGGTCACCACGATCATCGTCATGCCCGCGGCGGCAAGTTTTTTCATCACCCCCAGCACCTCGCCGACCAGTTCGGGGTCCAGCGCGGAGGTCGGCTCGTCGAAGAGCATCAGCTTGGGATCCATGGCCAGCGCCCGAGCGATCGCCACCCGCTGCTGCTGACCGCCGGACAGTTGCGCCGGATAGGCGTCCGCCTTGTCGGACAGTCCGACCTGGTTGAGCAGATCGCGGGCGCGTTCGGCGGCGGCCGTCTTGGCCACTCCCTTGACGTGAACCGGCGCCTCGATGATGTTGTCCAGCGCGGTCCGGTGCGGGAACAGGTTGAAGTGCTGGAAGACCATGCCGATATCGCGGCGCTGCTTGGCGGCGTCGCGCGGCGACATCTCGTAGAGCTTGTCGCCCCGCTCCCGGTAGCCGATCAGCTGGCCGTCGACGTAAAGCCTTCCCGCCGAGACGTTCTCCAGGTGGTTGATGCAGCGCAGGAACGTCGACTTGCCCGACCCGGACGGGCCGACCAGAACCAGCACTTGGCCGCGGTCGACCGACAGCGTCACCCCTTTGAGAACCTGCAGCGCTCCGAAACTCTTGCAGACCTGCTCGGCCCGAACCATCTCGGTCATATGTGACCTGCCTCGGTCTGCGCCTTGGCAAGGGCCTCGAGCTGTTTGGTGGTCAGCTTCCGGGAGATGCCCCGGGAGAAGTGTTTCTCCAGGTAGTACTGACCCACCATCAGCACGCTGGTGATGGCCAGATACCAGGTGGCCGCCACCAGCAGCAACGGGATGGGCTGGAAGATCACCGCGGAGATGTCCCGGGTACGGGTGTACAACTCCAGCGTGTAGGGCACCGCGGTCACCAGCGAGGTGGTCTTGAGCATGCTGATCAACTCGTTGCCGGTGGGCGGGATGATCACCCGCATAGCCTGCGGCAGCACCACCCGGCGCATCGTCATCCACCACGACATGCCCAGGGCGGTCGAGGCCTCCAGCTGGCCTTCCGGAACGGAACTGATTCCGGCCCGGATGATTTCGGCCATATAGGCCGCCTCATTGAGACCGAGGCCGACGATCGCCAGGATGAAGCTGATCGACAGGTTCCGTAGGTCGATGTGAAAGAACGTGGGCCCGAACGGGATTCCGAGCTGAATCTTCTGATACAGCGTCGGGAACAGACCCCAGAACACCAACTGGACGTAGACCGGGGTGCCACGGAAGATCCACAGATAAACCCAGGCGACCGATTTGAGGATCGGATTGGGCGAGAGCCGCATCACCGCCAGAATGACGCCGAGCACCAGTCCCAGCACCATCGACCAAAACGTCAACTGCAGGGTGTTCCAGGCCGCCTCGGAGACCCGCTGGTCGAAGAGGTACTTGCGGTAGGTGGCCCAGCCATAAGCCCGGTTGGTGGCCGCTCCGTACAGGAACAGCCCTACCAGGCCGATGATGACCGCAGCGCCCACCCACCGCCACGGATGCCGAAGCGGGACGGCATCGATGGCGGCGGGCGCGGTGGGCACGGTAGGCACCTGCTCGCCGATCACGGAATCAGCTGACCGCCCCGTTGATGACCGGCTTGTCGATCATTCCGGACTCAACGCCCCAGTTGGTCGCGATGGTCTTGTAGGCGCCGCTGTCAATCAGATGCTGCAGGGCCTTGAGCAACGACTGCGCCAGCGCGGAGTCCTTCTTCACCGGCCAGCCGTAGGGCGCGGAATCGAAGATCGCACCGGCACTCTCGAGTTTTCCGTTGCTCTGCTTGATGGCATAGGCGGTCACCGGCGAGTCCGCCGACATGGCGTCGGCCTGACCGAGCACCACGGCGTTGGTGACGGCATCCTGTCCGTCGAACTTGATGATCTGGATCTCCGGTTTGCCCGCGTTCACGCACGCCTTGCTCTTGGCCGGCAGTTCCTCGGTCTCCTGAATGGTGGTGGCCTGCACGGCGACCTTCTTGCCGCAGGCGTCCTTCGGATCGACTGCCTCCCCGGGCCGCTGCGCCCACTGGGTACCGGCGGAGAAGTAGGTGACGAAGTCAACCGTCTTCTCCCGCTCCTTGGTATCGGTGAACGACGACATGCCGACGTTGTAGGTACCGCCCTCGATGGACGGGATGATCTTGGCGAAGTCGGACTCGCGGTACTCCGCGGTCAGACCGAGCGTCTGGGCGACGGCGTTCATCAGATCGACGTCGAAGCCGATGATCTTGCCGTCGGAATCCTTGAATTCGTTCGGGGTATAGGGGATGTTCACGCCGACGATTAGCTTGCCCGTCTCGCGGATGTCCCCGGGCAGGGTGTCGGCGATGTTCTCGACGGGTTTGAGATCCAGGTTGGTGGGAGTGACGGAGGACGCCGAGCCGCTGTCCGAACCCCCCTCGGTGTTCTTGGCGCAACCTGACAGGGTCAGTGCCCCGGCCATGGCGACGACCGCCGCGGTGCGCCACCAGCGTGGCCGGACATGTTCTGTGATTGACACTGCTCTGCTCCTGAATTCAGACGAATGCGATATCGAGGTGCAAGAAGGAAACTTACAGCCCAGCAAGCCGATCGGCCTGCCGAAGCTGTCAATTACCGAATCCGACTACCGGTTTGTGTACGCTTGTCCACCATGACAACTACTTACTCGGGTGACCGCCCGACTCTTTTCCATCAGGTCTGGAAGTCGACCGTGCTGTCCGGCGTGCTGGCCATCGCACTCGGGGCGCTGGTGCTGCTGTGGCCCGGAAAGACTCTGCTGGTGGCGGCGTTCCTGTTCGGCGCCTACCTCCTGGTTTCCGGAATCGCCCAGGTATTCCTCGCCTTCGGCCTGCATTCCTCGGCAGGCAGCAGGATTCTGCTGTTCATCAGTGGAGCAGCCTCGCTGATCCTGGCCGTGCTGGCGTTCCGGCACTTCGGTTCCGACCCCGCCACAGCGCTGCTGCTGCTGGCCATCTGGATTGGTATCGGGTTCATCTTCCGCGGAGTCGCGGCTACCGCCACCGCCATCAGCGAGTTCCACGGGACCCCCGGACGTGGCTGGAGCATCTTCTTCGGTCTGGTCTCGGTCCTCGCCGGAATCATCTGCCTCGCCTACCCGTTCGACTCCTTGGTCACGCTGACCCTGGTGGTCGGCATCTGGCTCATCGTGATCGGCGTGTTCGAAATCATCGCAGGCTTGCAGCTTCGCAAGACCGGCCATGAGATCCGATCCACGGTCAACGAGGCTCTCGGCCGCTGAGAAAGAGCACTTGGGCGGGCGCGGATCGCAGTCCCTGCGGTCCGCGCCCGTCGTCTTAGGGTTACCCTGATCAGGGTCGATATTTCTACAAGTTGAGGCGGGAAATATGACTGAATATCCGGAATCCCCGGAC
>JAHBAP020000019.1 GCA_018500005.2 Mycobacterium sp.
CTACCTGACCGTCGACCACGGCGTCGCCCACGATCTGCTGCGTTCCGAGGATTTCCGGGTCATCTCCGTCGGTGGCGCCCTTACCGGCCCGCTGTGCCGACTCGAGCGCCGCACCCGCCCCGACCTGTTGCATCCATTGCTGCCGCCCTCGCTTCTCGCCGTGGAACCTCCCGACCACACCCGATACCGCAAGACGGTGTCCTCGGTATTCACCTCGCGCGCGGTGACCGCGTTGCACGACCGGGTCGAGGACACCGCGGCGGGCCTGCTCGATGAACTCTCCGGCGACCCCGGTGTCGTCGACGTCGTCGAGAGCTACTGCGCCCGACTCCCGGTCGCCATCATCAGCGAGATCCTCGGAGTTCCAGAAGAAGACCGGGGCCGGATCCTTGAGTTCGGCGAATTAGCCGCGCCCAGTTTGGATTTCGGACTCTCCTGGAGCCAGTACCAGACCGTGAACCGCGGGCTGGCGGGATTCAACACCTGGCTGGGCTCGCATCTTCAGACGTTGCGAGAAAGCCCCGGAAGCGACGTGCTGAGCCAACTGATCGAGGCCTCCGACGGTGGTGTGCGCCTCGACGAGAGCGAGTTGCGGGCCATCGCCGGGCTGGTACTGGCAGCTGGATTCGAAACGACGGTCAACCTGCTGGGCAACGGAATCCGGATGCTGCTGCGCGCCCCCGAGCAGTTGGCGATCCTGGCCGAGGACCCCTCCCTGTGGCCCAACGCGGTGGAGGAGATTCTGCGGTTGGACTCCCCGGTGCAGTTGACCGGGCGGGTGGCCCGCACCGACACCGTGGTCGCGGGCACGCCGGTGCGGCGTGGCGAGATGGTGGTCATCTATCTGGCGGCAGCCAACCGCGATCCGATGGTTTTCCCCGACCCGCACACCTTCGACGTCCGGCGTGCGGGTGCCGGAAAGCATCTCGCGTTCTCCGGGGGTCGGCACTTCTGTCTGGGCGCCGCGCTGGCCCGCATGGAGGGTGAGATCGGCCTGCGCATGTTCTTCTCCCGGTTCCCCGACGCCCGGTTGGCCGGGGAGGGCAGCCGTCGGGACACCCGCGTGCTGCGCGGCTGGGCCCGACTGCCGGTCAGTCTGGGGTCCGGCGCTCGGATCGCTCGATAGCGCTGGGGTCCAGCCGGTCCACTGACTCGTTGACACCCACATCAGTGGGCGGTTTGCTGTAGTCGTGGCTTTCGACACCATCATTCGCAACGGTCGCTGGTTCGACGGAACCGGGGCGCCCTCGGCGCTGCGCAATATCGGCGTCGTCGATGGCCGCGTCGCCGCGGTGACCCCCGAACAACTCGATGAGACCGGCTGTCCTCAGGTGGTCGACGCCACCGGCAAGTGGGTTGTGCCCGGATTCGTGGACATCCACACCCACTACGACGTCGAGGTCCTCGGTGGCCCCGGTCTTCCCGAATCGGTGCGTCACGGGGTGACCACGGTCTTGATCGGCTCCTGCTCGCTGTCAACGGTGCACGTCGCAGGAGTTGACGCCGGCGATCTCTTCGGTCGGGTCGAGGCGATCCCCCGCGAACACGTCATCGACGCCGTCGACGCCGCCAAGACGTGGAACAACGCCGAGGAGTACATCGCAGCCCTCGAGGACCGCCCGCTGGGTCCGAACATTGCTGCGTTCATCGGCCATTCGGATATGCGCACCGCGACAATGGGATTGGACCGCGCCACCCGCAAGGACCAGCGCCCGACATCCGGCGAGCAGGCCGATATGGAACGGATGCTTAGCGAGGCACTCGACGCCGGTTTCCTCGGGATGTCCTCACAGCAATTACTCTTCGACAAAATCGACGGGGACACCTGCCGGTCACGCACGCTGCCGTCCACGTTCGCCCGGCCCCGGGAGTTGCGTCGGCTGAAATCCCAACTGCGCCGGCGCGACCGGGTTCTGCAGTCGGGTCCGGATATCGCCAATCCGTTCAACCTGGTGTCGCAGCTCGCCCAGTCGCTGCCGGTGCTGCGGGACAAGCTCAAGACCAGCCTGCTGTCGGCCGCCGACGTCAAGTCCAACCCGTCCGCGGTGAAGATGATGGGACCGGCCGCCAGGCTCATCAACCGGATGGGTGGGAACTTCCGCTGGCAGCACCTGCCGGTGCCGTTCGAGGTGTACGCCGACGGCATCGACCTGGTGGTGTTCGAGGAGTTCGGGTCGGGTGCGGCAGCGCTGCATCTCCGCGATGAGGTGGAACGCAACGCCCTACTGCAGGAAGAGGGTTACCGCCGCCGATTCCGGAAGGACTACGACCGAAAGTTCGGGATGCGGGTCTGGCATCGAGACTTCTTCGACGCCGAGATCGTCGAGTGCCCGGACGAATCGGTGATCGGAAAGTCCTTCGGAGAGGTCGGGATCGACCGCGGCGGCCTGCACCCGGTGGATGCATTTCTTGATCTCGTCGTCGAGCATGGCCGCAAATTGCGCTGGCGGACAACGATTTCCAATCATCGGCCAGAGGTTCTCAAGAAGCTGGCACGCGACGACGGCATTCAGATAGGCTTCTCCGACGCCGGTGCACACCTGCGCAATATGGCGTTCTACAACTTCGGCCTGCGGTTGTTGCGGCATGTACGTGACGCCGAGGCCAGGGGCGAGGCGTTTCTGACCGCCGAACGAGCGGTGCACCGGCTCACCGGCGAGTTGGCCGACTGGTACGGCATCGACGCCGGGCACCTGCGCATCGGTGACCGCGCCGATCTGGTGGTCATCGACCCCGAACACCTCGATGACCGGCTCGACTCCTACGCCGAATCCCCGGTTCCGCAGTACGCCAACCTGCCGCGGATGGTGAACCGCAACGACGACACCGTCGATCTTGTTTTGATCGGCGGGCACACCGCGGTGCGCCACGGCGCACCGACGGGGATCCTGGGCACCGAACGCACCGGCAGTTTCCTGCGGGCCGGCCGACGGACGCCGGCGCATGTCTGCTGAGGCCATCGTCCTGGGAATGTGGCAGGCGCTGTCGGACCGGGACTGGGATGCGATCAAGCCGTTCCTGGCCGCGGACTGCATCTATGTCGACATGCCGATCGGGCCTGCCGCGGCGGCACGCGGACCGGAGAACATCGTCAAGCGCCTCAAGGTCGGCCTCGAACCGCTGGCCGGCTACGTCAACCACGACGGCGTCCTGGTCAGCAACGGCGTCGAGGTGATGTACGAGCATTCCGAGACCTGGAACTGGGTGACCGGAGAGAGCGCCGTGCTGCAATTCGTGACCGTGCACAAGGTGGTCGACGGCCGGATCGCCTTGTGGAAGGACTACTGGGACTTCGGCGCCCTGGTCAACCACGCGCCGAAGGACTGGATGGATCAGTTGGCGGCTGCGGACATGTCCTGGGTGTTCGACGCCACCGGTCTGATCTGACCTAAAGCCGGTAGAGTCGCCGCGCCGTGCCGCTACCGATCAACTCAGCGATGCGCATCGCGTCGTCGGGGCACCAGTGTCCGCGGTCGACGAAGCCGGTGAGCACTTCGGTGATGCCCAGGCGCCACAGCCGCGAACCCAGATAGTGCAGTTCCGCCGGCCCGTAGGCGTCCGAGGAGTAGAGGATCTTGCGGAACGGAGCCAGTTCCAGGCAGCGGCCGAGGAATGCGGCAGCCCGCGCACCAAGGTGGTTAACGCTCAGCCCGACGTCGAGATAGACGTTGTTGAAGGCCTGGGCAAGATATCCGGCTTCCCGCTCGTAGGGGTAGCAATGCAGCAGGACGATCGGCACGTCGCCGGAATGCCGCAGGAGGTCGAGCAGGTAGGCGGGGTTGGTGCGGTGCAGGTCGCAGTCCCGGTCACCGAGACCGACGTGGAACTGCAACGGTTTACCCAATCGCAGTGCCTCGTGCAAACCGAACCGCAGCAGCACCCGGTCCGTCAGCCGAACGGCACCCGCCTCGCGCCAGCGCCGGGCCGCTTCGTCCACCTCACGCTCCGACGGTGCCGAGAGGTCTCCGAGGAACCCGCCGCGATAGGCCAGCACCGTTTTGGTCGCCACCGCCGAAGCCCCTCGCCGGTCAAGGATTTCCCGGAAGTTGCCGATGTAGTCCCCGGTGGCTGAGGCCGCCTCTTCGGCGACCTGTTCGAGCCTGATGATCTCGTGAACACGTCCGGCGGTCGACTGCGCCACCTCGGCCAGCCCCGCGACTCCGGGGGTCCCGGTGTCGATCAGCCAGTCGCTGACGCCGGCCGCGTCGAGGAACAAGGCCGCCAGTTCGGCCTCGGTATGGGCGCTTCGTCGCTCCCAGTAGCTGTCCGCATCCGCGTGCGGAGCCAGTCCCAGCACCGGTGCGCAATGGGCCCGAACCGCGAAACCGATCTGGGTGTCGAACCCGGAGTCAAAGGACGCCAGCGGTTCGGTGTTGGCTTCGTTCATCCCGTTCTCAAACCGGGGGCGCCCTGCCGTCGTCGTCCAGAATCCGTGGACGTGATTGTCGATCAGCCGCAGTCCGGCGACGTGCTCGTCGAGCACTCCCACGAGCCCGGTCACAGACTCCAAGCCATCACAGACTCCAAGCCATCCGGAACTTGTCGGCCAGTTCCTCGGCGGTCAGATTCCCGTAGGCCTGGTGCTCGAAGCGGCGCACCGCCACCAGCGCATCGACCACCGGATCACCGAGAATGCCGCGAAGTCGACCCGAACCGTCCATCGCCGCAATGGCATCCGATTGGTGATGCGAAAGCTGAATCACTCCGGCGGCGGCACGGTCCTCGGCCGAGAGGGTGACCGGATCCACTGCGATCTCCGGCGGCAGCACCGCCTGCCGTTCGATGCCGTCGAGTGCCAGGCCGAGAATCGCGGCACTGGCCAGATAGGGGTCTGCGGAAGGGTCGACCACCTTGACCTCGACGTTGGCACCGCGTGGGTTGCCATGCGTTGCGGGCAGGAACCGGACGGCGGCCTCCCGGTTTTCGGTGCCCCAGCACGCGTAGGCGCCGGCCCAGTTTCCCGGATGCATCCGCAAGCCCGACACAATCGACCCCGAGAACGCCAACTGCGCTTCGGACAATCCTTCCAACACTCCCCCAATCGCGGCCGCCCCCTCGCTGGTCAACCCGTGCGGTCCGCGACCTCCGGAGAAGATCGGCGTGTAATTGCGCAGTAGCGAAAAGTGTTGGTGGGCGCCGGAACCCACGCTGCCTGCGAACGGAACCGGCGACAGACTCACCCGCAATCCGTGGTTCCGCGCGACCCGGCCCAGCAGGACCCGGGCCAGCACCACCTGATCCGCGGCCGCCACCGGGGCAGCCGGGGCCAGCGACATCTCAAATTGATTGACGCCGTATTCGGGGTGGAACTGCTCGACGGCCACGCCGGCCGCAGCCATGGCTGCCATGACGTCCCGGACGAATCCCTCGTACTCGAGAACACCCGCCAGGCCGTATTGAGCCCACAACTGGCCGGGCAACCGTTCGCCGGTCGGGCCGACCAGAAGAAACTCGATCTCATGGCCGATCAGTGCGGACAGCCCGGCCTGTTCCAGTCGCGAATCGATACGGGCCAGCGTTCCACGGGTACAGGCCGGAACTGGATTACCGTCCTGGTCGAAGAACGATCCCGGCGCCCAGGCCACGCCGTCCTCGATGATCCGCAAGGCGTGGCGGTCGATGCGCACGCGTTCGTCACCGACCACACTGATCGCGTCGGTGAACGCGATGCCGGTGCGGTCGATGGCGAATCCATGCCAGGTTGGGCTTGCGCCCAGACCGGGGTCGGCGAAGTTCGCCGCCTGGCTTGCGTCTACGACCTTGGCCAGGGTCAGGCCCGCGGGATTGACGATGGTCCCGATCACGATGCCGTGCAGCGGCCCCTCGGGAAGCATGTCAGGCCCGACTCGGCAACGTCAGCCTGCAGGCCTGTCCGATGTCCAGGGTGCGCAGCATCCGTCCCATCCCGACCCACATTGCGCAGGACAACGTCAGGTCGGCCAGTAATTCGTCACTGAAGTGTTCGCGACACCGCGCCCAGAAAACGTCGTCCTCGCGAAGGCCGGTGTGGTTGACGGCGAAGCGGTGGGCGAATTCGGCGGCCGCCCGTTCCTGCTCGGAGAAGCCCGGCCAGGTCCGCCACTCGCCGGCGTGCTCGTAGAGGTCTTCGTCGACGCCGGCCGCGGGTCCATCGGCGTCGCGGGTATTGATACACACCACGCACTCGTTGTCGCGGGCGATCACGATGCGGGCGATCTCGCGAACCCGCATCGGCAGGCGGTTGCGGTTGTAGACCGCGCTGCTGAACGCCGCCATGGCCCCGCCGAGTTCCGGCGACAGTGCGATCCACCCGGCGATATCGTCGTCGGCGAAGTCTCCGATACGGCTCATAGATTTATGCTAGATGTCGGAAGGTCCGAGCAGGCGGAGCTTTTACCCAGGACTCAGCCGACGCGGTCCCATTCCCGCTGCACCAATATCCGGTGTGCGATGCGTTCCAGGGCGGCCTCGACAGCCACCCGATCGGGCCGGCCGGCGAAACCGGGTGAGCGTTCGAGTTTGTTCACGATCCCGCCGACGATGATCGCCGAAACGGCGTCGACCTGGTGCATGCCGGCCTGGGTGAGCCACAGGTCGTCCCCGGCGCGCAACGCGTAGCCCTCCTCGACCAACTCGACGAAGGTGGGTTCGAGCACCTCACCGGGAACCCTCAACCGCGCGGCGATGTCGGTCAGCTTCGCCGAACCGAAGACCTGCTTGTTGCGGTAGATCTGCAACAGGCCCCAGAGGGCGCCGACGTCGAGACGGCAGCCCGGCAGGTTGGCCAGGGACGCCAGCCGCAATTCCGGTGAATGCCGCATCATCCGGGCCACCGCACCCTCGAGGATCTCCTCGGAGTTCTCGGCGGACGGCACAGCGAACCCTTCACCGAGATCGACCGGCGCGTTGTCCGGTTCGCGCAGTGGAACCTCCTTGAGCATCAGCGCCAGAAGGAACCCGACCGCCGCGACGGGGGCGGCGAAAAGAAAGACCCGTCCCAGCGCGTCGGCGTAGGCATCGACGATCGGTGCGGCGACCGACGGCGGCAGGCTGTGCAGCACGGCCGGCGATTGCGCGGCGGCCGGCGGCGCACCGCTGGCGGCCAGCGCCGGCCCGATCCGATTATCGAGGAAGTTCACGAACAGCGACCCGAAGATCGCTGCCCCGAAGGAACTTCCGATGGTTCGGAAGAAGGTGACCCCGGAGGTCGCCACGCCCAGGTCCTGAAAGTCGACGGTGTTCTGAACCGTCAGGATCAGCACCTGCATGCACAATCCGATCCCGGCCCCGAGGATGAACAGGTCCAGCGATTGCCGCCACACCGGTGTGCTCGCCGTCATCTGCGACAGCAGCACGAATCCGACCGCCATCACCGCGGTGCCGACCACCGGGAAGATCTTGTAACGGCCGGTGCGCCCGACCAGTGCGCCGCTGCCCATCGAGGTGATCAACAGCCCGACCACCATCGGCAACGTGCGCAGACCGGACACGGTCGCCGAGACGCCGTCGACGAACTGCATGAAGGTCGGCAGGAATGTCAGCGCGCCGAGCATGGCGAAGCCGACCACGAAGCTCAGCACGCAGCAGACGGTGAACACCGGGCTTGCGAACAGACGGATCGGCAGCACCGGTTCCGCGGCGCGTAGTTCCACCCGGACGAAGATCGCCAGCGCCGCTGCCGACGCGGCGAACAGGCCGATGATCGCCGGCGAGCCCCACGGATAGGCGGTTCCGCCCCAACTGGTGGCAAGTGTCAGCCCGGTGGCGCCGAGTCCGACAAGCAGGATTCCGAGGTAGTCGATGACCGGTCGGCCGGCGCGGGCCAATGGGGGGATGGCGGCGGCCGCGACGCCGAGCACCACCATCGCGACAGGGATGTTGATCCAGAAGGCCCACCGCCAACTCAGGTGGTCGGTGAAGAACCCGCCCAGTAGCGGTCCGACTACGGTGGTGACACCGAACACCGCTCCCAGCGCCCCCTGGTAGCGGCCCCGCTCCCGCAACGGGATCACTTCGCCGATCAAGGCCATGGATGTCACCATGACGGCCCCGCCGCCGATTCCCTGCAGTGTCCGGGACGCCACCAGCATCGTCATGCTCGAGGAAAGCCCGCAGAGCACCGAACCGGCGAGGAAGAACAGGATCGAGGCCAAGAAGACGGCTTTGCGACCGAACAGGTCGCCGAGTTTGCCGACGACCGCCGTGGTGATGGTCGAGGCGAGCAGATAGCTTGTGACGACCCAGGACTGGTGGCCCGCGCCACCGAGGTCCGCGACCACGGTCGGCAACGCGGTCGCCACGATGGTCTGGTCCAGCGCGGCCAGCAGCATGCCCAGCAGCACCGCGAGGAATACCATGTTGCGGCGCTGGCCGGAAACGGTATCGAGGCCTGTCACCTGGTCCATCTTCCCAATAGAGCCCGGCTCGACTATTGACTAAGCCCGACCGTCGTTGAATTCCGCCAGCGCTGCGGCGTTGGCCGCGGCCCCCATCATCTCGGCGAAGTAGGCGTCCTCACGCGCCCGGGCGGCAGCAATGTGGGGCCGGGCCGGTTCAGCGATCGCCTGTTTGACCGCGATGAGGCTCGAAATCGGTTTGGCGGCAAGAACTTCGGCGTGTCGGCGGACCTCGGCCATCAGATCCGCGGGCTCGCAGACCTTCCATACCATGCCCATCCGCTGGGCTTCGGCGGCGTCCACCCACTCCGAGGACATCAGCAGCCAGGCCGCATTCTGTCGGCCGACCAACTGCGGCAACAGATACGAAGACGCCGCCTCCGGCGCCACCCCCAGGCTGGTGAACGGACACTTCAGCCGCGCAGTCGAGGACATGAATGCAAGGTCGGCGTATCCAAGGATTGTCGCGCCGAGTCCCACCCCCAGTCCGTTGACCGCGCAGACCAACGGCTTGGGAAACCGGGTCAGCGCATCGATGAGACCCGGGAATCCATACCGGCCGGGGACGAATCCCGGGTCGGTGATGCGGGCCTGCATCTCGGTGAGGTCCTGCCCCGCGCTGAAGGCCC
>JAHBAP020000357.1 GCA_018500005.2 Mycobacterium sp.
GGTGGGCCAGCTGGTCCGGGACAGCAGCCACCGCCTCAACATTGCGCCAAATGGCGATGTCACCTTCGTCGAGTTCCTCGACTTCGAATGCGAGGCGTGCCGCGCGGCCTTCCCCCTAGTCGAGCGGTTGCGCGCCGACTACGGAGACCGTGTCAACTTCGTCATCCGCTACTTCCCCATTCCGTCCCACTTCAATGCAGAAAGGGCCGCGCGTGCCGTGGAGTCGGCCGGCCAGCAGGGCAAGTTCGAGCCTATGTACAAGAAAATGTACGAAACCCAGGCCGAATGGGGCGAACAGCAGACGCCGGCTGACTCCACCTTCCGCGGATTCGCAACCGAACTCGGCCTCGACATTGCCGCATTCGACGCCGCTTACTACGACCCCGCCACGCTCGACCGGGTGAAAGTCGATGTCGCTGATGGTAAGGCTCTCGGTGTTAAGGGCACGCCGACCTTCTTCCTCAACGGAGACAAGTTGAAATTCACTAACTACGAGGACCTTTCGGCGGCAGTCGAGGAGGCCTTGAAGAAGTAGACGGGACCCTTGGGACGTCCATGTCTGAGGACCCGGCCAGCGGCATTGCATCACCTTCTACCATGTAAGTACGTAGGAAAGTGGCGTCGGCGGCCCCGGAGCGTCGGCTGTGGCCTGTGCAGAAGCGGTTCCTCACGCAGATGGGCGGGGACTTCAAGCGGGTTCGGCCGGTCAGGGCCGTCGTCGCCATGTTGACAACCGTCGTGGCGGCGATGATTGCCGGGAGAATCGGGACAGCTTGCCCAGCCGAGTTCAACTGGTCGGCGTCGTGTCGCAGAATTCGACACAGCCTCGGCTCTAGCTATAGCTAGCGTCCCCACGAGTCGAGGCGCTTTGGAAGCCACCGTGCGGATTGGCCTACTTTTGAACGGCAGGGCGGGATCGCGACTCCCCGCCTGCCGCGGCGTGTACCACTCACACCGATGCCCCGAAGCCAATCGGCCTTGTAGGCTACGTACTGACTAAGTCAGGAGGTCGGAGTGGCTCGTGTGCGTGGCTTCGGAGAACTCGAAGCGACGGTCATGGATCGTCTCTGGAATCGTGGTCCCGACGCCACCACGACAGTCAGAGAGATCTTCGACGAGCTTGGCGCAGAGCGGCACATCGCCTACACGACGGTGATGTCGACGATGGACAACCTGCACGGAAAGGGTTGGCTATCGCGTGAACGCGAGGGCAAGGCGTATCGCTATCGACCAACCCTCACGCGCGAAGAACACAGTGCGCGACTGATGCTGGAAGCGTTGAGCGGGGGCGGACATTCGGAGGCGGTCCTCAATCATTTCGTCGCGCAGATCGACGCGGAGGAGTCCGCGAACTTGCGCAACGCGCTGCGGCGCCTGGCCCGCAAGACCGGTCTGCGATGACCATCGCTGCGGCCTTACTGCTGTACGTCCTGGCCGTCATGTCGATCGGACCAAAGTTGTTGGTCTGGATCACCGCCGATGGCGAGGTGCCACACCTGGCGATAACCGCCTGGCTGACCGCAGTCGTGACTGTGATCGGCTGCACGGTAGCGGCCCTCGCGCTGCTCCCCGTCGAGGTCGCCGGGCACTGGGATCGCCCCGACGCTCTACTGGTTTCGTGCTTTGAGCGCCTCCGCGCAATCGTGTTGGGACACGCCGGAGGGCTGGCGCAAATCGTTGCGATCGTAGCCTTAGCTGTCGCCGTCGCGAGCCTGGTAGTAATCTGCCTCCGATTCGGCCGGTCGCTGAGCCGTATGCGCAGCCATACCTTCGCGCACGCCCACGCTGTGCGCCTTGTCGGCAGATCAATCGGCAGCGACGTCGTAGTTATCGATACGCCCGAGCCCGCGGCGTACTGCGTCGCGGGCCGACCCCCGGCGATCGTCATCACCACTGCCGCCTTGACCGAGCTCGATCAAGTGCAACTCGCGGCCGTCATTGCCCACGAGCGTGCTCATCTCGACGGGTGCCACGCATACCTCGTCGCAGCGGTGCGCGGACTCGCCACCGCGATGCCCAGGATCGGACTCTTCGCCCTGGCAGCCATGCATATCAGCTCTCTGCTGGAAATGTGTGCCGACGATGCCGCTGCTCGCCGACATGGTCGGCAGCCGCTCCTCAGTGGGTTGTTGACTCTTTCCGTCGCCAATACGCCTGTACACGGTCTGGCAGCAGCCGGGTTAGCCGTGCTTGCCCGCGCCGAGCGCTTATCGGACCCACCACGCGGGTTAGCCCGAATCCAGACCTGTGTCGCGCTCGGCGGTACGCTCGCGACGCTGGCCGCCACACCCGTGGCTATCGTCGCACTATCACTGTCGGGCGCATTGATTTGTTTTGTATAAGCAAGCACGCCTCAGCGGGAGTTGCATCCCCACGGCGGGTTCGTATCACCCGAAGTCGACATGTCCCCGCAACGGGCAATGCCGACGCCGCAGCCGCTAACCGTTCATCCCGGAATTGCGGTGACGGAGCAGTAATCGCAAAGCGGAGCTCAGATAGGAATTCAGCCCATGCGCGGCCTTCCACCGCCGACCACCGGCGCACCCACCACCTCCAGGTCCCGTCGCCGCAGCCTGCTGATCGCGATCCACCTCGCGATCCTGCTCGTCATGGTGACCGCGATGCCCGGGGCGCTGACATGCCCCCCACCTCTGTGTGAGCACGACGCCAACGCGGCACATGCAGCCTCCAGTCTGGCACCGGCGCCACCACCGGTGCCCGTGGCGCTGTTGATGAACCCCGGACCCAACGCCGAAAACGTCGACCCGCTCGCGCCAGTCACCGTCACCGCAAACGCCGGAACCCTGCTGAACGTCAGCATGGTCAACGACGCCGGCAAGCCCGTCGAGGGCGTCACGACCCCCGACAACACGGTGTGGAAACCCACGGTGCCCCTGGGATACGGGCGCACCTACACC
>JAHBAP020000089.1 GCA_018500005.2 Mycobacterium sp.
GCTGTAGCCCTGGGGATCGGCGTGCTGTTGTTGCCCATCGTCGGTGTCTGGGCGACCGCCGCCACATTGCGGGCCGGCCTGGCTCATCAGCGCCTGGCCCGACTGGCTGCCGAGGATGGAATGGAACTCGACGTCACCGATCTGCCCCGGATGCCGTCGGGCCGCATCAAGCGCGACGCCGCCGACGCCCTGTTCCACACTGTGCGTGCCGAAGCGGAGACCGCCCCGGACGACTGGCACTGCTGGTATCGGCTGGCCCGCGCCTACGACTACGCCGGCGACCGCGCCCGGGCCCGGGATGCGATGCGCAAAGCCGTTGCGCTGGAGGCAAACCGGTGAGCGTGCTGCTGGTCGTTCACCACACGCCCTCGCCGCACTGCGCCGAGATGTTGGAAGCGGTGGTGGCAGGGGCGACCGATCCGGACATCGTCGGGGTCGAGGTTGTGCGCCGCCCCGCGCTGACGGTGTCGCCGGTGGAGATGCTGGAGGCGGACGGCTACCTGCTCGGCACCCCGGCAAACCTCGGCTATATCAGCGGTGCCCTCAAACACGCCTTCGACTGCTCCTACTACCAACTTCTGGACAGCAGTCGAGGCCGACCGTTCGGACTGTGGCTGCACGGCAACGAGGGCACCGAAGGCGCAGAGCGCGCGGTGGCCGGGATCACGACGGGGTTGGGCTGGGTCAAGGCGTCGGGATTCGTGGTGGTGTCGGGCAAGCCGACCAAGGCCGACCTCGAGGCGTGCTGGAATCTCGGTGCAACCGTCGCGGCGCAGTTGATGGGCTGATCAGGCCCGGTGTGGGCTGCTTGGGAACGCCTTACTGACCAGCCGCCAGTGGTTGCCGAGTTCGTCTCGGCAGTACGACACGAGGCGCAGTGCTGCCTGGGCGATGGCCAACCCGCGGCCCCGTTCGGCCATCTCATCAGGCATGCACACACAATCCAGATCGACGTCGGCCGGATCGCCGTTGTCGGTGAACTCGACTTGAACCGCGTCGGGAAGAACCCGCAGTTCCATGTCAAATCTGGCCGCATGACCGTGTTCGAGGATGTTGGCCGCAATCTCGGCGGCTGCGATTCCGATTTCCATCCGCACCCGCGAGGGAACCTCTTCATGGAGAGACCAGAATGCTTCCAGAGTGGTCTCGACATCGCCAAGGGGCCCCGGTCCGGGAGCCCTGTCATTCATGCATTTCCAGCAACCCAGTCATATCCAGCCATTGAGTAGACCCAACCCTGTGATAGATCCTTCAACCACCGATCCTGCAATGGCGACCGGTTACGCGCAATGAAATGTCGGATTCAAAGAAACTTCTCAACTGGAGTCGCCGTCCCGCGGAACGGTTGACAACGGTGCTCGCCGAACCGACGACACGGCGGCCCGGTTCTGGACCCGCTGGCCCGACGACCTTACGGTCGGTGGAGGTGCGGCAGCGCGCCGCCGTACGGGAGTGAGGTGTCATGTCGAGACTCGGCGACATTGCGCTGGGGGCCGCGCCGGTCGCCGGCGGGGCAATGCTGGGGACGCTGGTCGGTACGTTCAAGGGACCAGATCTGCGGACGGCGCTCAAGTCCGACATCGAACTCCTCAAGAGCCTCCCGCAGGAGAGCGTCGAACTCCGCGCCGAACTGCAACGAACCATCGACATGCGGGTCTACGAACTGGTCGGACTGGTCGACCGGAATTTCGAACTGCGGCAGACCGCTGGAAGCTACAAAGGCAATTGGCGCGACGTCGTTCTGTTCGTCTGCGCGTTGCTGTTCACCGTGGTGTGGTGGAACGTTCCGCACACCCGGAGCAACTGGCTGATCACCTTCGTCGTGCTGGTCATCGCGTCCGTCGTCATCGGTCTCTACGCTGCCCGCGGCATGATCGCGGCGCTCCGCCGGATGTTCAGCCGATCCGGCTAAGTCGGGATCCGAAGAACTTTTCCATTGCCCGCCAATGCCGTTCGGCCGCGGCCTCGTCGTAGGGTCCGTTGTCGGTCACCGCGAAACCGTGGGCTGCCGGATACCACTCGATGATGTGCACCACGCCGGCCTCGGTGAGCGCGGCGTCCAGCGTCGTCGACTGCTCGGGGGTATAGGACGGATCGTTTTCCGCCGCACCGACGTACACCGCCGCCAGCATCCGATCTGCCAGCAGATGCGGGCTGTCCGGTCCGTCGGAGACCAGGCCGCCGCCGTGGAATGACATCGCTGCGGCGACCCGTTCCGGAACGAGCCCGGCAACCATCAGCGAGGTCCGCCCGCCCATGCAGTAGCCCGTCGTGCCGAACCGTTCCCCGGCCACCTCCGGGCGGGCGGCCAGGTAGTCGAAATAGGCCTGGGCGTCGGCGGCCATCACCGCCGGGGTGATCGTCTTCATCATGGCGAACAGGCGGTTGCGTTCGGTCGGGTCGGCGAAGACGTTCCTCATGTCGAACGGTGCCCATGGCCCGTTGCGGTAGTACACGTCCGGCAGCAACACCGCATACCCCTGAGCGGCCAGACGCGCTGCCATCTCCCGCAGAGCGGGCCGTGCCCCGCCGGCGTCGGGGTACATCACGATCCCCGGCCAGGGGCCCATTGAGGAGGTCAAGCCGTCCGGGGTGGCCAGGACGACAGGGCAGATGCCGTCCGGAGTGGTGATCGTGTCGGAGATGATCGGCATGGGTTTGGTTCTACTCCACGTAAAGTGGTCGCGTGCCGAACTCAGGGTTCGTTCAAACCCCGTACGAGGACCTGCTGCGACTGGTACTCGAGCAGGGAACCCCCAAGGCCGATCGCACCGGCACCGGCACTCGCAGCCTGTTCGGCCACCAGTTGCGCTACGACCTGTCTGCGGGATTTCCGCTGATCACCACCAAGAAGGTGCACACCAAGTCGGTCATCTACGAACTCCTGTGGTTCCTGCGGGGCGATTCCAACGTCGAGTGGCTGCGCCGGCACGGCGTCACGATCTGGGACGAGTGGGCCTCGCCGGAAGGCGACCTGGGACCGGTCTATGGCGTGCAGTGGCGGTCCTGGCCGACGCCGTCGGGCGAGCACGTCGACCAGATCAGTGCGGCGGTCGATCTGCTGCGCACCGATCCGGATTCCCGCCGGATCATCGTGTCGGCC
>JAHBAP020000246.1 GCA_018500005.2 Mycobacterium sp.
AGATGTGTATAAGAGACAGCTCCTGCTCCGGCCATCGTGGCGGTGGTGCCGATTCCGAGAACCAGCGAGGTGGCGCCAATCAGTAGTCCGGTCCGCAGGCGGTTGTGGTTCATGGTCGCGCTCACTGGTGTTCCCGCAGCAGTGCCACGCGGCGACGGTATTCCTCGTCGTCGATGTCCCCGCGGGCGAAGCGTTCGGCGAGGATCTCATCGGGTCTGCGTCCTGGCTGTGGACCGTGGGCGGCCGGTCCGTGCTGGTGTCCGGGGCCGCCCAGGTAGCGCACCGCCGCCACGATCGCGGTGATCACCAAGGCGAAGAAAAGGGTCATGACCATCGCGGTCACGATCCAGCTGCCCCACCCCCAGTAGCCGTGGTGCCACATGCCGCCGTCACCGCACATCACCAAACCCCCTTCGCGGGTAAACCCCGGGGATGACCCCCGATCTCTCCAGCATGCGCCCGTTCGGCCCGCATGTCACTAAATGCCGATAACATCGCCCAATGGCGATCCCTGTGGTGTCCGATGCGGTGACAAAAGTCGAGTTGGCCCCGGCGGCGGCGTTGTTCCGGTCGCTGGGTGATCCCACCCGGCTGGCGATCCTGCGCCGCCTGGCCACCGGAGAGGCCCGGGTCGGCGAGCTCGTCGAGGAAGTCGGGCTGGCCCAGTCCACGGTGTCCAAGCACCTGGCCTGCCTCAAAGAGTGCGGCCTGGTCGACTTCGAGCCGGTGGGCCGGGCGTCGGTGTTCCGCCTGTCCCAGCCCGCCCTGATCGACCTGCTGGCCGCCGCCGAGACGGTACTGCAGGCAGGCGGGCAGGCCGTGGCTTTGTGCCCGTCCTACGGCATCGACAGCCGCACAGAGGTGGGCTTGGAGGGGAACAACCCCGGTGAGTGAGGCGTGCGGTTGCGGCAGCGAGGGCGATCCCGCACAGGAGCCTGATCGTGAGCCCGGGGGCCTGTGGCAGGTCCGCGAGTTTCGGTTCGCCGCACTCTCGGGTGTGTTCCTTGCTGCTGCTCTGATCGCCAGCTGGGCCGGGGCGGGGCGCCCGATGGTGCTCACCCTGGAAGGAATCGCCCTGGCCGCCGGGGCCTACACCTTTGTTCCCTCCACACTGCGGCGGCTGGCCAAGGGCAAGATCGGGGTCGGCACGCTGATGACCATCGCCGCCGTTGGCGCGACGATCCTCGGAGAGGTCGGCGAGGCGGCCATGCTGGCGTTCCTGTTCTCCATCAGCGAGGGCCTCGAGGAATACTCCCTGGCCCGTACCCGCCGCGGACTGCGCGCCCTGCTCTCCCTGGTCCCCGACCGGGCGACCGTCCTGCGCGACGGCGCCGAGATCGACGTGGCGCCAACCGAATTGAAGGTCGGCGACCGCATGCTGGTCCGCCCCGGTGAGCGGATCGCCACCGACGGCATCGTCCGCCACGGCCACACCGCGCTGGACACCTCCGCGATCACCGGCGAGTCGGTCCCGGTCGAAACCGGGCCCGGGGACGAGGTCTTCGCCGGGTCGATCAACGGCACCGGAGCGTTGGAGGTCGAGGTCACCACGACCTCCGAGGACAACTCACTGGCCCGCATCGTGCGGATCGTGGAAGCAGAACAGTCCCGCAAGGGAACCTCCCAACGACTCGCCGACCGCATCGCCCGACCGCTGGTTCCGGCCATCCTGGTCGCCGGCCTGCTCATCGCCGTGATCGGAAGCCTGCTGGGTGACCCGCCCACCTGGATCGAACGGGCACTGGTGGTGCTGGTGGCGGCCTCGCCGTGCGCGCTGGCGATCTCAGTGCCCGT
Organism: Mycobacterium sp.; assembly: GCA_018500005.2. Classification (GTDB taxonomy): domain Bacteria; phylum Actinomycetota; class Actinomycetes; order Mycobacteriales; family Mycobacteriaceae; genus Mycobacterium. Next base: position 1,795 of record JAHBAP020000246.1, read on the forward strand.
CACCGTGGTCGCTGCGATCGGCGCCGCCAGCAAGTTCGGCGCCCTGATCAAGGGCGGAGCAGCCCTGGAGGCCCTGGGCGCGGTACGCGGTGTCGCGTTGGACAAGACCGGCACCCTGACCGCCAACCGGCCCAGCGTCATCGAAGTGGCCGCCGTCGACGGCATCACCGCCGAGCAGGTCCTCGACCTGGCCGCGGCCGTGGAGGCCCGCAGTGAACACCCCCTGGCCGGGGCGATCCTGGCCGCCGTCGAGCACGTCCGACCTGCCAGCGACGTGCAGGCCGTCACCGGTGCGGGGTTGATCGGCCACCGGGATGGCCACACCATCCGGTTGGGCCGGCCCGGCTGGCTGGACCCCGGGCCACTGGCCGAGGACGTCGCCCGGATGCAACACGCGGGGGCCACCGCCGTGCTCGTGGAGCAAGACGCCCACGTGCTCGGCGCGATCGCCGTGCGCGACCAATTGCGGCCCGAAGCCGCCCAGGTCGTCGCCCGCTTGCGGGCCGACGGCTATCACGTCGCCATGCTCACCGGCGACAACCGCGCCACCGCCCTGACGCTGGCCGCCGACGCCGGTATCAGCGACGTCCATGCCGAACTGCGCCCCGAAGACAAGGCCCGGCTCGTCGAAGAGCTTCGTACCCAACGCAATACCGCCATGGTCGGTGACGGGGTCAACGACGCACCGGCCTTGGCCACCGCCGACCTGGGGATCGCGATGGGCGCGATGGGGGCCGACGTGGCGATCGAAACCGCCGACGTGGCACTGATGGGCGAAGACCTGCGCCACCTACCGCAAGCCTTCGCCCATGCCCGCCGCGCACGGCGCATCATGGTCCAAAACGTCGGCCTCTCACTAGGACTGATCACCGCGCTGATCCCCTTGGCGCTGTTCGGCATTCTCGGACTGGCCGCAGTCGTGCTCGTGCACGAACTCGCCGAGGTCTTCGTCATCGCCAACGGCGTACGCGCAGGCCGCGCCACCACACTTGCCCCCGAGGCAGACCCGCCACCGGCCGTGCCCATCGCAGTGCCGTCCCACACCGCGGCCTGACCCACCCCGTCCGCAGTCCAGCTCGGCGCACGTAGGCCCAACAGCCGCTTCGACTGGTCGTGAGCCGACGCGATCGCCGGCCTGACCACCGCCGCCGTCGCAGTCCACGAAGGACACGAAGGACACGAAGCGAATGATCTGACCGTCACCGAACTGGTCCGCAACGTCCACACTCACCCGGGTGTCGGAGGCGCTGCAGGAATGCTTCCATCAATCTTTAGCGCTGGGCAGTGCGGACAATTCACGTCGTTCGCCAGATCCGGCGCTGGCTGATCAGTCGGCGGCAGCGGTCTTCAGGGCGCGAAGTATTCGATCACTCGTCGGCACGTCAAGGCGACACGCATCGCCACTCGGCGGGGTGGAGTCAGGTTGCATCACATCGACGTCGTCGATGAGAACGGTCGGTGACGGGTAAGTGCCGACTCTGTCGATGATCGTTGCGGCGATGCCGAGAGATTTGAGGCATTCCCTGAGAAGCGATCTGGCTGGCTCCGCGTTTGGACAGCCGGGAGAGGTCAGCAATTCGACGCGCATGATTGCGAGTATCGCATCGCCACCTGTCGGATGCCTGGTTGGTTCCGGGCATGTGGTCTGCACCTGCTCGGCTACGGCGACTGGACCGGACCCGGATCGGCCACACTCATCGGCGTCGGACGCACCGCCCGCGACGCTGTCGACGAAATCGCCTCAGACTGAAACCCGGCCCCAACCCAGAAGTATGTGGGACAACCGTACGGTTCTCGGATTCGCCACGAAAACCGGAAAAACCCCTTCGCCACCACTCCCGGAATCCCGCCAATTACGCAGCTCAGGATCATGGGCCTTCGCCAACCAAAAGCGGAACCTACAGCTGCTGCTGCTGCACCAACCAGGTGCTCACCCGGGGTGTTCATGGGCTACTACTCGTCGAGGACCGCCAGTGACCAGCACCAGCCGGCCAGTTCGCGGGCCACGGCCATGTTGGCGACCACCGAACGCTTCTTGCGTTCATCGAAACGGGCCCACCGCGCATGCAGCCGCCGGTTGGCGGCCTGACCCCGAGAACGTGCCGCCGGGGATGCCAGCTCCCAGCGGCGCCGCAACACGGTTCCGGGTCGATACGGGCTGCGGTGGTGCCAGGCCGCTTCGACCAGCAGGCGCCGTGCGTGCCCGTTGCCGGTCTTGGGTCACCGCCCCCTGGGCTCGGCTACTGCCGGAGGAGTATTCCGAGGGCACCAGGCCCAGGTAGGAGCCGATCGATCGTGCGGCCGGTCAGCCGGTGCCAGTCCCCGATCTCGGTGGCCAGTCCGAACGCGGTGAGCGTGGCGACACCCCGCAGGCAGCCCAGACGCCGTACCACCGGGGTGAACTCGCTGTCGGCGGCCATCGCCTCGATCGCCGCCTCCAGACGATCCCGCCGGTCCACGCACGCGGTCATAGCGTCGAAGGCGGCGTCGTAGGTCAACTGCAATGCCGGATTGCCGAAACGCTGTCGGCGCAGCCACAGCTCGTGGCGACCGGTCCAGGCCCCTCCGTCGTAGTACACGATTCCCTGGCGCAGAAGCAGTTTCGAGATCCGGTGCCGCGCGGTCATCAGATCCGCGCGGCAGTCCTCCCGGGCCCGCACCAGATCCCGGGCGGCTTCCTGATCGGCGCTGGGAACGGTGACCGCGGTGATCTGGCCCAGATGCAGCAGCCGTGCCAGATGCGCCGCATCACGGGAATCGGTCTTGACCCGATCCCCTGCCGGGCGGATCAACTTCGATGGCGCGGCGACCTGACACACGACCCCGGCCGTCTCCAACGCCCGGGCCAAAACGAACCCGGTCGGGCCAGCCTCATAGGTCACCGCCACCGGACCCGGCAGGCCCTTGATCCAGTCCAGGACCTCACGGTGATCCGGGGGCAACCGCCGCTCGAACACCTCCCCGGTGTCCCCGTCCAGGGCGCATGCCACCACCGATCGGGCGTGCACATCCAAACCAACACTCGTACGCTGAACCTTCACTGGGGCCTCCTACATCTGTGGCTCTACCGGCCAGGACCCAATTCCTGTCGGCAACCCACGTTCACATGCAGAGAGGCCCCAGCCTCCCCATACGGTCTAGCGTCGTGCGCCGCGGCGACGTGTCGGACTTCGGACTTGCGGCGAATCCGACCCAAGGTTGGCATTGGTGCGTTGCTGATCTGGGACGTGACCGTGATGTGCTGCTGCTCGTGTTGATTCGGCCGCTGTGTGAGGGTCGACAGCTATGGCCACCAGAGAAACAACGAAGACCGACAGCCGTCTGGCTGCGCGCTGCGCGGCGGTCGCTTCGCTGGGTGCGGCTGTGATTCATTTCGCTGTCGCGCCGATGCACTGGCGGGATTGGTTGCCGTCGGGGGTGTTCTTTGTGGCACTTGCGACGTTCCAACTGATTTGGGCTTTTGTTGCGTGGTCGCGGCCGGGCACCTGGGTCCTCGCGGCCGGGATTGCGGCCAATGCGACCGCGGCCACGCTGTGGGTCATGTCCTGCCTCACCGGCCCGCCTGTCGGGCCGTCCGCAGGCCAGCCTGAAGCAGTTGGGGCCGCGGGCATTTGTGTGTTGCTATTGCAGATCTACGTGGTCATGGGCGCAGCATGGTCCTGGTCGCGGAAGTTTGAGCCGGAAGAGGTCTCGGGTTTCGGACGGGCGTTGGTGCTGATGGGGGCCAACACCGTGATGGCCGGCGCGGTGACGGTGGGCTTGGCAGCCAGCCTGCAGGGTCACCATCACCATCACCACGGAGGCACTACCGAGGCGCAGGGCGAGCATCACGCCACCCATGAGGCGCACATGGACGCTGACATGCACATGGACGGTGATATGCACATGGAGGGCAATCACCATCCTTCGGAGCTGCAGCCTTCGCCAGCAGTCGGGGCGACGAAGCCTGCGCCCGCGCCGATACCGGAGGATGGCCTCCCGGTGACTGATATGGCTCTCGATGCCGATGATGACCACCATCAGGGGGAGGCTGTCGCGCCGTCGGCCGGTGGTGCCAGCCAGCCGGCTCCGGCCGCGGTGGCACCGGCTCAACCGGCGCCTGCCCAGCCGCAGACGGCTGCAGAGGATTCAGACCACGACGAAGCTGACGACGGTCACCAGCGCCATCACGACGACTGAGATCGCCACATGCGACGTGCGAATCAGTGGTGTCCGGCGTGCTCGTCGGGCTGGCTTGTC
>JAHBAP020000189.1 GCA_018500005.2 Mycobacterium sp.
CCTGCAGGCGCCGCCCCAGTTCCTCGACGCGTTGCCCCGCCTCGGGGGTGAAGATCTCGGCGAGCCCGATGCGCGCGGCGGCCATCGACAGCGCGTTGCCGTACAGGGTGCCGCCGATGGCGAGGCCGTAGGAGTCACCGGTTTCGACGAGCCCGGGGTCGTGGTCGGCGTTCGCGCTGACGACGGCAGCGATGTGGTTGGTCATCCCGATTACGCCGATGGGAACGCCGCCGCCGATGCCCTTGCCGCCGGTCAGCAGGTCTGGCTCGAGCCCGAAGACGGTGGTGCCTCCGCCGTGGACGGCGAACTGCACGTGGGTCTCGTCGACGATGAGCACTGCGCCGGCGGCGCGCACGTCGGTGTTGAGCGCCGCGACGAATTCTTGCGTGGGCAGGACGAGTCCGCAGTTGGTGAGCGCCGACTCGACCAGGACCGCGGCGACGTCGCCGCGTGCGAGGCGGGTGCGAAGTGCGGCGGGGTCGTTGTAGGGCAGGACATCGGTGGTCTGGGCGGTGGCGGGGTCGAGTCCGCTGCCGTCGGCGTCCATGCCGCCGTCGTCGTTGCGGGACCACAGCGTCTGGTCGAGGTGGCCGTGGTACTTGCCGTCGAAGACGAGCACGGTCGAGCGTCCGGTGGCCACCCGGGCGATCCGCAGGGCATCGATGTTCGCCCCGGTCGCCGAGAGGGTGAACTGCCACTGCGGGAGCCCGAACCTCTCGGTGAGCAGGCGGCAGACCTCCAGGGCATCGACAGTCGGGAGTAGGAAGTGGTTGCCGAGCAGCGACTGGTTGTGGATGGCCCGGACGATGGGTTCGGGTGCGAAACCCGCCGGCATCGCGAGGTCGCACGCATTGAAGTCGAGGTAGGTATTGTCGTCGAGATCGGTGAATCGGGAACCGGATCCGCGCACCGCGACGACGGGAGCGTGCCGGTAGAGCGATCGCATCCACGCCATCGGAACCCCGCCCGGCATTGCATGTTCGGCATCGGCGAGCCACTGCGCCGAGCGTGGGGTGCGCTGGCGGAAGGTCTCGAGCTCTCCGGCGAGGATCTCCCGGGCGCGTTGCAGCAGTGCCGGCTCGACGTGCGGATATCGCCGTGCGGTCACATCGACCGCTTCGGCGGCGGCCAGGACGGCTCGCCGCATAGGGACAGCAAGGCGTTCTCGATCACTTCGGGGAGCGCCGGATGGATCCAGTACTGACCCCGCGCCATGTCCTGGGCCGCCAGCCCGAAGCTCATCGCCTGGATGAGCGGTTGGATCAGCGTGGAAGCCTGGTGGCCCATGATGTGCGCACCCAGGATCATCCCGGTGCCACGCTCGACGATGATTTTGGCGAATCCGGTGGTGTCCTCCATCGCCCATCCGTAGGCGACATCGGCGTAGTCCTGAACCTTGACCTTGATGTCGAAACCGGCTGCGCGGGCTTGGTTTTCGGTCAGCCCGACGGTGGCGATCTGCGGGTCGGTGAACACCGCTGACGGCACGAAGCGGTGATCCGAGGGCATCAGATTCTCGGTGTCGTCCCAGTCGACCAGCAGGTTGTGCCGCACGACCCGGGCCTCGTGGTTGGCCACATGCTTGAGCTGATACGGCGAGCACACGTCGCCGAGTGCGAAAATGCCACGCGCCGTGGTCCTCTGGTACTCGTCGACGACGACGCGCGCGCCGTCGAGTTCCACGCCGGCCGACTCGGCATTGAGCTGATCGCCGTTCGGGATACGCCCGGTGGCCACCAACACCGTGTCGCAGTGCACTGTCGAAGAATCGTCGAGTTCGACGACGATCCCCGAGCCATCGCGGTGCGCCCCGACCATGCTGCGATGACTTCGGATCTCCCACTTCTTGCCGGCGATGTCGGTGAACGCCTCACTGACGGTGTCGTCGCCGTGCGACAGCATCGTGCCGCCGCGGATGACGAGCGTGACCCGGCTGCCCAACGCTGAGAACACGTGGGCGAATTCGGCGGCTATGAATCCACCGCCGACGATCACCAGGTGCTCGGGTAGCTCGGCGATGCGCATGATCGTGTCACTGGTGTGGAAGTCGACCCCGCAGCCGGCAACGGCGTCGGGCACCATCGCGCGTGATCCCGCGGCGATGACGACCTGCTCGGCGGTGAACTCGTCGCCGTCGTCGGTGCGCAGCCGGTAACCCCCGCCGACCCGCCCGGCGAAACGGGTGTGGCTGGCATACACCGTGACGTTCGGTGAGGACCGCCGGTAGTTCTCCCCTCCCACGGCCAGGGGGTCGATGCGGGCGAAGACCCGCGAGACGATGTCGCTCCACCGCACGCCGTCGATGTGCGCGTCGACTCCGAACCGGGCCGCCTCACGCACGTTCTGGGCCACCTCGGCGGCGTAGACGAACATCTTCGTGGGGATGCAGCCCACGTTCAAACAGGTGCCCCCGAAGCGGCCCTGCTCGCAGATCGCGATCCGCTTCCCGGCGTACCGCTCATCGAGAATCGAGTTGCCCGAACCGGTTCCGATGATCGCGATGTCGAAATGCTCCACATCCCCTCCTCTCTCTGGCGATGAGCGTAAGTCAGAAGACGCCCACGTCGGGCAGGGGCGCTCCGCCGACGAATCGGCGCGCGGGTTATCTACGCCGCCCCGCGTGCCGGGATCTTCGGCGCCCTGACCGCATGCAGCGCGTCGGCCAGTGTCCACGCCGCCAGGCCGAGCAGTGCGACGTCCTTGATCAGGAACTGGCCGGTCGAGGACAGCACCGGGAATCCACCCGCTGAGGCCTCACCGACGCCCGGGGTGGTGAACAGGAAACTGATGGTGGCCAGGAAGAGACCGATCGCGACCACGCTACCGAGGGCCGACACCCTCGGCGCCACCGGTTTGATCGCGATAAGCAGCGCCACGGTGATTTCAACGACGCCCAGCAGGGAAGAAAACGCACGCACGCTGAAGACGTCGTAGAGCCAGCTCATCAGCGGGCTGTTGGCGACCAGGGGCTGGATGCCTTGCGCCTCAAAGGAGGTGAATTTCAACAGTCCGATCCAGCCGATGACGACCACGAGGCCGTAGCGGGCCAGCAGGCCGGCCGCGATATCGATGCGGGAGTTGGTGGTTGCCGATGCGGTACTCGGGCCGGATGTGATGGTGCTCATCAGTCTCTCCTTGTCGGGGATGTGGAACGTGTTCGATAGGAGGTGTCGCCGCACACGCCGATCGTTACGGTGCGACGCCGATCTCTCAGGCTTACCCGGGCGGCGCAGCACGTGCCGGACCTATCGGTGTTGGCCCGTGCCCGGCGATCGGGCACCCCGACCGTCCCCGGCCCGCGTAACGTCTGCGCGCACACCGATACTTCACAGGTATGCCCGAACCTTCGATCCGAATCCCGACCGGCAGCGACGTTGAGCGCATCAAGCAGATCGCCGTCGCGGCCGGCATGTTCAGTCCCGAGGAGGCGGGCTTCATCGACGACATGCTGGCCGGGTTCTTCGATGGCTCGCTGGCCGGGCACCGCTGGGTGGTCGTCGACGACACCAGCGGACGGGCAAGTGCCGCAGCCCACTACGCTCCGGAGCCGTTCGCTGATCGCGTGTGGAACCTGTACTTCATCGCCGTCGCACCCGACAAGCAGGGACACGGACTCGGCTGCTCGCTGATCCACCACCTTGAGCGGGAGTTGACGGCGCGCGGCGATGATGTCGCACGGGTGTTGATCGTCGAGACCTCTGCGACCGATCAGTACGCCGCGACGCGGACGTTCTACCGCAACCGGGGATACCGCGAAGAGGCCCGGATTCGGCAATTCTACGGACCGGCGGACGACAAGATCGTGTTCTGGAAGTCCCTCGTCGAGGACACCGGGAGCCCACCGGGCCGCAGTTCCTGGTGAATCCCGTTACGAAGCAACGGTTCCCGGCCCGAATCGAGCAGCGGACACGTCCACGTCAGCGTTCAGGCATCGCCGGCGGGTGAGCTGTGCCAGTCTCGGAAGGTCTCGATCGGGCGGCTGCGGTAGTCCGGATCGAGGTCCTCAGACTCGATGGAGCCGACGGTGGCGATGGTGACCCGGAACTGCTCCAGGTAGTTGCCGCAGCCGTCACAGTCGAGAAGGTGCTCCTCGAAGCTCGCGCGGCTTTCGGCGTCCAGCGCCCCGTCGAGGTAGGCGGTCACCAGTTCGACCAGCACGTTGCAATCCATGGTCCTCACCCGGTCTCCTGCAGATAGTTCTCCAGAATCTGCCGCACCGCGGCGCGGCCGCGGTGCAGCAGCACCCGCTGGTTGGCGACACTGATGTCGAGCAGTTCACAGACTTCGGTGGAGTCGAATCCGAGCATGTCACGCAACGTGACCACGGTGCGCTGCCGATCGGGCAGGGTATCCAGGGCCGCGCGGGCGACTGCCATGAG
>JAHBAP020000210.1 GCA_018500005.2 Mycobacterium sp.
AATGTGGAGTCCGGCCTCAACGACGGTCTGGCGCTGCCGTTCGTGCTGATCTTCCTCGCGCTGGCCAAGCATGAGAGTTCCCATATCGGCGAGGTGTTGCTGGAACTCGTCCTCGGGCTGGTGATCGGCGTGGGTGTCGCGGCACTGGTGGCACTGGCCTGGCGCAGCAACATCCTCACTGCGGAGCCGAGGCTTCAGCCGCTGGGGCCGGTCGCGATCGCGATCGTGGTCTACGCGACTTGCCATCTCACACATGCCAATCCGTATCTGGCGGCCTTCGCCGCCGGTTCGGCACTGGCCACACTGGATCACGTCGCCGCCGAAACCTTCGAACCATTCGGCGACCTGCTGTCCGAGCTGACCAAGTTCGCGGCCCTGCTGCTGTTCGGCGCCTTGATCACCCCGGACCGGTTGTCACACCTGGGTTGGCAGGGTTGGCTGCTGGCGATCCTGGCCATCGTGGTGGTACGGCCGGCCTCGATGTTGCTGTCGCTGGTGAAAACCGGCATGCCGCGCGCCGAGAAACTCACCGCTGCCTGGTTCGGGCCGAAGGGATTCGCCTCCGTGGTCTACGGCCTGCTGGTGCTGCAGGCCGGCATTCCCGAGGGCGAGAAGCTTTTCGACCTGATCGCCGTGACGATCGCCATGTCGATCATCCTTCACTCGTCGACCGATGTGCCGGTGGCACACAAACTTCGGATCGAACCGCCCGATCACCTACCGTCCGGTCACGATCCGGTGGAGGCCCCGGAACCCGAAGGCGCCCCACCACCGACTGGTGGTGAGGCGCCCCGGAACCGCGATGTGACTCTGTAGCCGGCGGCTAGTTGCCCCGCGCCGCCCGGGCGGAGCGGTGCGCCCTGGCCGGGGCGTCGGCCGAATCGCCGGCGCTGCTGGCTGCGCGAGCACTGCGACGCGTCGACGGGGCATTGATCTCGGGCGTGTTGTCGGCCCCGACCTGCTGCTCGGTCGCCGCCTCGACCTTGGCTGCCGCCAGTTCAGCGGCCGCCGGAGCCGGCGTGACCGCCGCCGGAGTCACCTTCGGTGCCGGTTCGGTGGTCAGCGCCTCCTGGGTGTTCCACAGGGTTCCCTGGATGGCGGTGCGCAGGCTGGGGATGAAATTGGTCTTGATGTCGGTCTGCGGGTTGACGATCGGACCGGTCTGCACGCCGGCACCCAGGCTGACGTTGAACGCCTTGCCGGGCATGCCGGTCGGACCGAGCAGTCCGGTGACGGCCGTGTTCCACGCGCCCTCGATATCGCCGCTGCCGAGCTCCTGGAGCCACTGGCGGCCGGTGGCCACCGCTTCCTTGACCAGGTAGGTGCCGCCGCCGATCAGCCATCCGCCGAACAGCGTCAGGTTGGTGGGGATCACCTTGACCACCGCGACAAGTTTGGCGACGACGTTCCGAACGACCTCGCCCACGGCGCCGAACAGATCATTGGTCGCGGTCACGATGGGCGTGATGATCGCGTCGGCCAGCACCGCGAACGCCTCCTGGACCTGGCCGCTGAAGGCCAGTTTGGTGGCATCGATGACGGCTGCGGGGAAGTCCCACACCCCTGCGGCGGCCGCGTTGGCGGCACCGGTGACGCCGGTGAGGACGGTGTTCAGGTAGCCCAACCAGTTGACTTCCAACTGCTGGAGGATCGGCTCGTTGGCGTTGACGATATACGGCAGCAGCCCGACGTTGGTGTACTTGCCCAGCGTATTCTGTTGCGCCAGCGCGTAGTTCAGCACATCACCGCCAGTCTGATCCATACCGGCGCCCGGCCAATTGGCCTCACCGGCTCCCGGGGTGGGAAAGTTGGCGCCGTTGTAGTAGCTGGCCAGAAGGTAGGTCTGAACCAGTTCCGCGGTGTCGATCAGCTCCACGATCGGATTGTCGAAACCGGTCAGCGCAACGCCGGCGGTCACCGGCAGTGCGGGCATATGGGCGGCGGGAGCGATCGTCACGACGCCGGCGCCGACGACGGCAGCGACTCCCGCGACGAGGTGGCTGCGAAGCGAAATCTGCATGATGTGTGCCTTTCTGGGGTTGGGTTGAAGTCAGTTGCCGCGCGAGGAACGGGAAGCCGTCCGCTTCGACACGTGGGCGGATGCCTTTTCGGGAGCATTTGCGGGGACCTTCGCCGAGTCGCCTGCGCGGTGGAGACCACGCTTCGATGAGGCCGGCCTGGATGCGGGGCCGACGTCCGTGCCGTTGTCGGTGTTGTCCACCTGAATGCCTGCCTTCACATCGGTCTCGACATCAGCGGTTTCGGTCGCGGGGGCACTGACTGCCGGCGCGACGTCGGCCACGTCGGCGACCGCGACTTCCGACATCAGCGACGCGGCGGACTTCACCTTCCCGTGGGACTTGCCCGACTCGTCAGAGTCATCGCCCTCGTCCTCGCCCTCGTCCTCGGTCTCATCCTCAGTGGCGTCCTCGCTGGCGTCGTCGCTCTCGCTCTCGTCGTCGGCCTTGTCTTTGCCGCCCGCGCCAATTGCGTTGATCAGGTCGGAGATTCCGGGCAGTGCCGTCTGCGCGTAGGCGACCACACCAGCCAGACCGGTGCCGTACATCGTCTCGTCGCCGGGAACCTGTCCGGTGAGATAGACGCTGGCCAGCGGGCCGATCACCGGAATATTGGCCGCGAGCGCCAGCACGGTGGGCACAAGGTTGGTTAGGTCGATGCCGCCGAGGACGTCACCGATGTTGATATTGCCCAGGTCGAAGGACCCGGTGGTGATTGCCTTGACCAACTGGGCGGGCACCGAGTCGATGCCGAAGGTCGAGCCGACCCCGACGTAGGCAACTGCGCCCAAACCGGCCAGCACGGAGTTGGAAGCGCTCCGGCTGCCGACCTCGAAGAAGTAGTTCTCCACGTTGTAGGGAGCGATGCCTTCCAGCGCCTGGTCGGCGAGGTAGTACGCGAGACCGGTGCCGCCGGTGAGTTTCACGTCGTTGTTGAAGGTCCCGGGGTAGAAGACGTCGTCGGGGCCGATGAAGCCTCCCCAACCGTCCAGCAGGGCGCCGGTGATGCCCTCGATGGTGACATCAGCCAGGGCGGTCAACTGGTACTTGGCGGTCGACAGCGCGACGGGCGTCGGTGAACCGGCCATCACGATGCTCGGACCGGCGGCGATTGCAGCGGCACTGGCGAGCGCGACGCCGGTGATCATGAATGGCCGGGTATGAGCCACTTTCCACTCCCTGTAAATCAGTCGAGTTTTTACTTAGAAGATCCTGAGAAACTCTAGCCATGCTTCTGGCCGATGAGCAACTCGGGGGGTGTGAATCGGCTACTTACCTGATCACAGCGAGCATCGCCGCCGAGAAGACGAGCGTGGGCGCGGCCATCCCGGCCACGAACCCGAGGCCGAATCGGCGTCCGCCGGCACTGAACGCCAGGGCAGTCTTGGTCAGCAGATTGGACCCCAATGCTGCGGAGATGGCGCCAAGTGCGGTCGTCACGGCGATATCACCCTTGGCGGCAAGGCTGGCGGCGGCGACCGAACCCGCGTGGGCGTCGGCGAGTCCGGCGCCGAATGCGGCCAGCACCGCCCCCCTCGGCCCCA
>JAHBAP020000605.1 GCA_018500005.2 Mycobacterium sp.
GGGGTGAAGACGCCCTCGTCGGTCACCGAGCCGATAAACACCTCGGCGCCCCGGCTGCTGCGGCCGGTGTAGCGGCGGATCCCGGGGCGCTCCACCCACAGTGTTGTCGGGTGTTCCACCGATGTTGTCGGGTGTTCCACCGATGTTGTCGGGTGTTCCACCGATGCGGTCGGGTGTTCCACCCGAGGTCCTGTCATGATCCCCATCCTGCTTCTCGCCGAGACTGAAGCCATGGCGGGGAAATGCCGGAAACTCCGCCACCGTTTCAGTCTCGGCCGAGACTACCGGCGGATCCGTGGCCGGGGCTGACAGACCGGGCAGTAGAACGAGGAGCGGTTCATGAACTTCTCTCGCCGGATCACTCCACCACAGCGCCGGCAGTTGCGGTCCTGGCGCCCGTAGACGTTGAGGGACCGGTCAAAGTACCCGGACTGGCCGTTGACGTTGACATACAGCGAGTCGAAGGAGGTGCCGCCTTCCTGCAGGGCCTCACGCATGACCTCGGCCGCGCAGTCGAGCACCTGCCCCAACTGGCGGCGGGTCAGCTTCTCGGCGATCCGCGCACCGTTGACCTGCGCGCGCCACAGCGCCTCGTCGGCGTAGATGTTGCCGATGCCGGAGACCACGGTTTGGTCGAGCAGCTGCCGCTTGATCTCAGAGTGCTTGCGGCGCAGCACATCCAGCACCGCGTTCCGGTCGAAGCGGGGATCGAGCGGATCGCGGGCGATATGCGCGACGGGCTGTGGCACCCGGCTGCCGTCGACGGTGACGAGGTCGGCGAGTTGCCAGCCCCCGAAGGTGCGCTGGTCGACGAAACTGAGCGCGGTGCCGTCGTCGAGGACCGCGGCGATGCGCAGATGGTTCTCGTTGGGGACCGGTCCGAGCAGCATCTGCCCGCTCATGCCCAGGTGCACGACGAGGGCGATGTCCTCTGCTTTGTCGTCCTCTGCTTTGTCGCCCTCTTCTTTGTCGTCCTCTGCTTTGTCGTCCTCTGCTTTGTCGTCCTCTTCGCCGTCCTCGTCGAGCACCAACCACAGATACTTGCCGCGACGGTCGGTACGCAGGATCCGCGCGCCGAGCAGGCGCGCGGTCAGGTCGGCGGCGCCAGCCTCGTGCCGGCGCACCGCGCGCGGGTGATCCACCCGGACGGAGGTAATGGACTTGCCCGCGACATGCGCCTGGAGGCCGCGGCGCACCACCTCGACCTCGGGAAGTTCAGGCATCCACTTCGGGTTCGGCGGCTGGTTCGGCGGCTGGTTCGGCGACCGGCTCCGCGTCCAGTGCGGTCCAGGCCTGCGCGGCGGCCTCGGTCTCGGCGGTCTTCTTCGACCGGCCAACACCGGTCCCGTACGGCTCGCCCTTGACGTAGACGACCGCCGCGAACCGGCGGTCGTGGTCAGGCCCCTCGGAAGTGACCTCGTAGCGCGGGACGCCGAGGCCGCGGGAAGCCGTCAGTTCTTGCAGGCTGGACTTCCACTCCAGGGCGGCTCCCAGCGTCGGGGCGGTGTCGAGCAGGTCGTCGAACAGTCGCAGGATGACCCGCCGCGCGCCCTCCAACCCGTGCTGCAGATAGATCGCGCCGAGCAGGGACTCCAGCGTGTCGGCGAGGATGCTGGCCTTGCCGTGCCCGCCGGTGTTGATTTCGCCGCGGCCCAAGAGCAGGTACTCCCCTAGCCCTTCTTCGGTCAGGTCCCGGGCGACCCCGGCCAGCGCCTGACTGTTGACGATGCTGTTGCGTAGCTTGGCCAGGTCGCCCTCGGAGTTCTCCGGGTGCCGGCGGAACAGCTCCTCGACGATCACCAGGCCCAGCACCGCATCACCGAGCAGTTCGAGTCGCTCATTGGTGGGCAGCCCGCCGTGTTCGTAGGCGTAGCTGCGGTGGGTCAGCGCCAGCGTCAACAGATCGTCGGGAAGCTCGGCGCCCAATGCGTCCAGCAGGGCCCGCCGGGTCATGACGGCTGCCCGTCCGGCGGCAGCAGTTTGGCCAGCTTGGCCCATCGGGGGTCGATCTGCTCATGGCCGTGGCCGGGTCCGGCCCCGGCCAGTGCCAGCCCGCAGACCGGACACAGTCCGGGACAGCCCTCGGTGCACAGCGGGGCGAACGGCAGAGCAAGACCGACAGCATCGGTGATCGGCTGCTGGAGGTCGACGGTGTGGTCGACGACGTGGCCGACCTCGTCCTCCTCGGTGGTGGACTCGGTCAGGCTGTCCGGGTAGGCGAACAGCTCCGTCAGCGGGATCTCGATGTCACCGGTCATCGGCTCCAGACACCGTGAGCATTCGCCTCGGGTGGGGCCGTAGACGGTGCCGGAAACCAACACACCCTCGGACACCGACTCCAACTTCAGGTCCAGCTCCAGCGGAGCCCCGGCCTCGATTGCAATGAGGTCCAACCCGATTCGCGCCGGGCTGGGCACCGTCTCCCGGACTTCCTGCATGGCACCGGGACGACGACCCAAGCGGGATACGTCGAACACCAGCGGCGAGCGTCGGTCGACTGCCATACGGCGATCCTACGACGCAGCAGCGACCGCCCGAGGGTTGCGCCTAGTGCTGTACGTAGTCGTGCGTTCCCGCCGCCGTGCGCAGCTGGTGGCGGCCGCGGCTGACCGAGCGAAGGGTGCCGTTGAGGTACTCCTCGAACTGGGCCAGCTTGTTGTCGACGTAGATGTCACACTCGCCACGAAGCCGATCGGCCTCGGCGTGCGCGGAGTCGATGAGCCTGGTCGCCTCGGCGGTGGCTGACTGCACCACCTCGGTCGCCGAAACCAACCGCTGTTGTTCCTTGATGCCTTCCTGCACGGCGTTCTCATAGGAGATGTTGCCGTTCTCGACGAGGCGGTCGGCCTCGGCCTTGGCCCGACTGGTGGCGGCCTCGTAATCCCGCTTGGCCGCCGCCGACAGCCGGGCGGCCTCCTCGCGGGCCTCGGTCACCATGCTGTCGCTGTGCTGGCGCGCTTCGGCGACCATCCGGTCGGCGTGGGACTTGGCGTCGGCCAGCATCCGGTCGGCCTCGGCGCGGGCATGGCTGACAAGTGAATCGGCCTCGGCGTTGGCGTTGGCGACGGTGGTTTCGGCGTGGTCCTTGGCTTCCCGCAGCATGGTGTCGCGGGCGTCCAGGACATCCTGGGCGTCGTCGAGTTCGCCGGGGATCGCATCCTTGATGTCGTCGATCAGCTCAAGGACGTCCCCGCGGGGAACCACGCAGCCTGCCGTCATCGGCACACCGCGGGCTTCCTCGACGATCGCGCCCAGCTCGTCCAGTGCTTCAAAAACTCGGTACACGGTGCCACCCTTCAGGCTGTCACATTGATAGTGACCAGTGTGCCTGCTGTGACGGCTGTGACTGTGCTGGCAGCGCGGTGTGTCGCGAACTGGTCTCAGTACAGCCGCGAGGGGCTCAGCGGCCGGCGAGTTTGGCCCGCAGGCGCCGGTTCACCGCTTCGGGCAGCAGGTGCGAAACGTCCCCGCCGAGGCTCGCCACCTCTTTGGCCAGGGAGGACGACACGAAGGAGTACTGCGGGGTGGTGGCGACGAAGAAGGTATCCACTCCGGCGATGTGCTTGTTCATCTGCGCCATCTGCAACTCGTACTCGAAGTCGGTGCCGGTGCGCAGACCCTTGACGACGGCGGTGAACCCGCGCGCCTTGACGAAATCCACCACCAGACCCTGGCCGGCCTCCGCCCGCAGGTTGGGCAGGTGGACGCAGGCCTCCTGAATCATGGCGATGCGCTCCTCCGCGGAGAACATCCCGGCCTTGTTGGGGTTGGTCAGTACGGCGACGATCACCTCGTCGAACTGGTCGGCGGCGCGTTCGAAGACGTCGATATGGCCGAGGGTTACCGGGTCGAAGGATCCGGGACAGACCGCTCCGCTCATGAGCGTGACGCTAGCAGTCCCCGACGTCGGCGCCTTCCAGTCGGGTGTCGCCGTAGCGGCGGACCGGCCACGGCAGCCATCCCGGGGGCCAGGCGAGTTCCGGCGAGGATGCCGGGCGTTCGACCACCACCACGGTGTCATGACCAACCCAACCGTGCTCGGCCAGAGCGGCCAGAACCATCTGCAGTTGACCTGCGGGCAGGTCGTATGGCGGATCAGCGAGCACCAGGTCCATCCGCGCTCCCGCCCCGGACAGCACCGCGGCAACCTGACCGCGGCGCACCGTGGCGCCGGGCAATCCGACGGTGGCGATATTGCGGGCGATGACCTCCGCGGCGCGTCGATCGCTTTCGACGAACGGCACCGAACCCGCCCCGCGCGACAACGCCTCCAGACCCAGCGCCCCAGAGCCCGCGTAAAGGTCCATCACCCGCAGTCCGTCGAAATCGAGGCGCGCCGCCAGCACGTTGAACAGCGCTTCTCGCACCCGGTCGGTGGGCGGGCTGGGGGTGGATGAAAGAGAGGGTCTGGGGACGCCAGGGCGACCACCGACCGGGTGCGAGA
>JAHBAP020000252.1 GCA_018500005.2 Mycobacterium sp.
ACTCCGAACGCACCGAGTGCGACCGCGGCCGCCGTCGAGGTGCGAAGCACCGTTGGACCCAGCACCGAGGCCCCCCCGCCCGCGCCGACCAGGGCTTGAAGTTCGGAGTCACCGATCCCGCCCTCGGGTCCGACCACCACGACGATCTCCGTTGCCGCGGCAACCGGAACGTCGGCGATCCGCCGGTCGGCGGACTCGTGCAGCACCAGGGCGACCGCATCTGGGCGCCCGCCAAGGTAACCGCAAAGATCACGGGTGGACAGCGGACCGCTGACCGCCGGTATCCAGGCGCGACGCGACTGTCGGGCGGCTGAACGGGCCACCGCGCGCCAGCGACGCAGGCCCTTCTCGGCACGGTCGCCGTCCCATCGGGCCACGCACCGATCGGCCTGCCAGGCGATGAACCCGTCGGCGCCGGCTTCGGTGGCCAGTTCGACGGCCAGCTCCGAGCGTTCCGCTTTGGGAATCGCCTGCACCACGGTCACCGGCGGGTGCGGGCTCGGCGCGGTCCGGCGGTCGACGACCCGGGCGGTGAGGCTGCTTTTGCCGGCGTCCTGCACCACGCAGTCGGCCACGGTGCCGGCGCCGTCGGACAGGACGAGGGTCTCGCCGGGCCGGATCCGGCGCACCGTGGCCGCGTGGAACCCCTCGTCGCCGTCGACGGTCGCGGTGCCGCCGACGGCCGGAATGTCCTCGCTGTAGAACAGGGTCGCCGCCACTGGAGGATCAGCGGCCGGTGAAGGTTTCCCGCAACCGGCTGAACAGCCCGCCGCCGCCGGCGGACTGGGTTGCGCCGGCGCGGGTGGTCTTGACGGCGGCCTGCTCGGCGCTGCGGCCCTTGACCTCGGTGAGCAGTTCGCGGGTACGGGCGTCGAGTTTGGTGGGCACGACCACCTCGATGTGGGCGTGCAGGTCCCCGCGCGCGTCGGAGCGCAGTCGCGGCATCCCGTGTCCGCGAAGGGTGTTCACCGCTCCGGGTTGGGTGCCCGGCGCGATGGTGATCTCGGTGGGCCCGTCCAGGATTCCGTCGACGGTGACCGTGGTACCGAGTGCGGCGTCGACCATCGGGACGGCGATGGTGCAGTGCAGATCCTCACCGTCGCGGAAGAAGACCTCGTGGGCCTGTTCGTGGACCTCCACGTACAGGTCACCCGCAGGTCCGCCGCCGGGCCCGACCTCGCCTTGGGCGGCCAGCCGCACCCGCATCCCGTCGGCCACCCCGGCCGGAATCTTGACGCTGATCTCCCGGCGGGAGCGCACCCGGCCGTCCCCCCCGCAACGATGGCACGGGTCGGGGATCACCTCGCCGACGCCTGCGCAGGTCGGGCAGGGCCGCGATGTCATGACCTGCCCGAGCAGCGAGCGCTGCACGCTCTGGACTTCGCCGCGGCCGCCGCAGATATCGCAGGTGACGGCCGTGGAATTGCCGTGCGTGCCCTTGCCCTGGCACAAGTCGCACAGAATGGCGGTGTCCACGGTGACCTGTTTGGTGACCCCGGTGGCGCACTCCGCCAACGTCATCCGCATCCGCAGCAGGGAATCCGATCCGGGGCGCACCCTGCCGATCGGCCCGCGCGAACCGCCGCCACCGCCGAAGAACGCCTCGAAGACGTCGCCCAGACCGCCGAAGCCGGCAAATCCGCCAGCACCCCCGCCTGAGGACAGCGGATCACCGCCGAGGTCGACGATGCGCCGCTTCTCCGGATCCGAGAGCACCTCGTAGGCGGCGCTGATCTCCTTGAACCGCTCCCCCTCGTCCGGGTTGATATCGGGATGCAGTTCCCGCGCCAGCTTGCGGTAGGCGCGTTTGATCTCCGTGTCGGTGGCGTTCCTGCTCACACCGAGCAAGCCGTAGTAGTCGCGTGCCACGTCTGACCTTTCAACGATTGCCGAGAACTTCGCCGATGTACGTCGCGACCGCGGCGACGCTGGCGATCGTTCCCGGATAGTCCATTCGGGTGGGCCCGAGCACACCCATGCCGCCGTAGACGACATCCGAGCTGCCGTAGGTGGTGGTGATCACCGACGTTCCGGCCATCTGTTCGGCTTCGGTCTCATGGCCGATGCGCACCGTGACCTTACCCGCGCCCTGCTGGGCGGCGAGCAGTCGAAGCACCACAACCTGTTCTTCGAGGGCCTCCAGAACCGATCGCAGCGAACCGCCGAAGTCGGCGGTGTTGCGGGTCAAGTTCGCGGTGCCGCCCATCAGCAGTCGTTCTTCGGGGTGTTCGACCAGCGACTCCAGCAGCACGGTGGCCGAGCGTCCGACGGCGTTGCCCAGGCCGGCCGGGCCGCCCAGCCGATCGGCGAGATCGGCCACCGCGACCGAGGCGGTGGAGAGCTTCTTGCCCTCCAGCGCCTTGCTGAGCAGGTCGCGGAGCTGTCCGACCTGGTGCTCGTCGATGGTGTCCCCCAGTTCGACGATGCGTTGATCCACCCGCCCGGAGTCGGTGATCACCACCATCAGAAGCCGGGCCGGCGTCAGCGCGACCACCTCCAGGTGGCGGACGGTCGACGCCGACAGGGTCGGGTACTGCACCACGGCCACCTGTCGGGTCAGTTGGGCGAGCAGGCGCACCGCCCGGCGCAGCACGTCGTCGAGGTCGACGCCGGATTCCAGGAAGGACAGGATCGCGCGTCGCTCCGGCGAGGAGAGCGGCTTGACGTCGTGGATGCGGTTGACGAACTCGCGGTAGCCCTTCTCGGTGGGCACCCGCCCGGAACTGGTG
>JAHBAP020000259.1 GCA_018500005.2 Mycobacterium sp.
ACGCCATCGCACTGCTGATCGCCGAGGGCCACCCCGTACACGTCGTCGTACACCACGGGTCTCGCCACGACCTGGGAAACCCCGGCGGGGGTCTGGAGGCTGCGGTTGACCTTGCCTTCGCCCGTGACGACTACGGCCCGGAACTGCGGTCGTGGTTGGTGAAACGACTGGGCCTGACCGACCGGTAGTGGCTGCGGCGGCCGGC
The DNA here is from genome assembly GCA_018500005.2 of Mycobacterium sp. Classification (GTDB taxonomy): domain Bacteria; phylum Actinomycetota; class Actinomycetes; order Mycobacteriales; family Mycobacteriaceae; genus Mycobacterium. The sequence continues at coordinate 206 of JAHBAP020000259.1, forward strand.
CCCGGGCCCAAGGCGGCACCGGTTGAACGGCAGCCCAGGTAGAGCGGCAGCCCAGGTAGAGCGGCAGCCCAGGTAGAAAGGCAGCACTGTGCGTTCGGTGGAGGAACAGCAGGCCAGGGTGACGGCTGCCGCTGTCGCGCCCAGGCCGGTGCGGGTGCCCATCGCGGAAGCGCAGGGCCTGATGTGTGCCGAAGAAGTGGTGACCGAACGGCCGATGCCGGGCTTCGATCAAGCCGCGATCGACGGTTACGCGGTGCGCAGCGTCGACATCAGTACCGCCAGCGACGGCAACGAAGTCGTGCTGCCGGTGATGGGCGTGATCGAGGCGGGCTCTCGCACACCCACTCGTCTGCAGCCCAACCAGGCCGCCCGGATTCAGACGGGCGCACCGATGCCCACCCTGGCCGATGCGGTGCTGCCGTTGCGCTGGACCGACGGCGGGCAGGTTCGGGTTCGGGCACTGCGGGGTGTGCGGTCGGGCGCCTACGTGCGGCGCGCGGGTGACGATGTGCAACCCGGTGATGTGGCGGTGCGGGCCGGTGCGGTGATCGGGCCGGCGCAGGTCGGACTGCTGGCCGCCGTGGGGCGGGAACGGGTGCTGGTGCATCCCAAGCCGCGGGTGTCGGTGCTGAGTGTGGGTGGGGAACTGGTCGACATCTCCCGAACACCGGGTAACGGCCAGGTCTATGACGTCAACTCCTATGCGTTGGCCGCCGCAGCCCGCGACGCCGGCGCCGAGGCCACCCGGATCGGGATCGTCAGCACCGAACCCAAGGAACTGCGGCAGGTCGTCGAAAGCCAGCTCAACCGCAGCGAGATCGTCGTCATCTCCGGAGCGGTCGGCGGCGCCGCGGCGGAGAACCTGCGTTCGGTGCTGTCCGAATTGGGAAGCATGGAAGTCACCCGGATCGCGATGCATCCCGGTTCGGTGCAGGGATTCGGACAGCTTGGGCCAGAGGGGGTTCCGACCTTTCTTCTGCCCGCCAATCCGGTCAGTGCGCTGGTGGTTTTCGAAGTCATGGTGCGTCCGTTGATCAGGCTGTCCCTGGGTAAGCGTCAACCGATGCGACGGATGATCCGGGCACGCACGCTTGCGCCGATCACCTCGGTCGCCGGCCGTACCGGCTTCCTGCGTGGCCAGTTGCTGCGTGATCACGACACCGGTGACTATCTGGTGGAAGCCATCGCCGAGGCCCCGGGCGGGTCCTCGCACCTGCTGGCATCGCTTGCCGAGGCGAACTGCCTGGTGGTGGTGCCCGGCGATATCGCCGAAGTCAGCGCCGGGGACTCCGTCGACGTTGCGTTCCTGGCGCAACGCGGTTGAGGTGCTGAACTTTTGGGGTCGCGGTTCGGCGCACCCGGGGTGGCCCAGTTCGGTAGGGCCATTGCGAGTTCCGGCGGGCGTGGTCCGATTGCGGCCGCCGCGGTTGCGGGACGGTGCGCACTGGAGTCGTTTTCGGCTGACCGAACGCGAGAATCTAGAACCGTGGGAGCCCTCGGCCGAAGCGGATTGGGCTCAGCGGCACCATGTTTCGGCTTGGCCGGCGATGCATTCCGGGCTGCGCGCCGAAGCGCGCAGGGGTCGGATGCTTCCGTATGTCATCGAGGTCGATGGCCGGCTCCGCGGTCAGCTGACGGTCGGCAACGTGACCCACGGCGCGTTGCGGTCCGCCTGGATCGGCTACTGGGTGTCGGCCGAGGTCACCGGCGGTGGGGTCGCCACCGGTGCACTGGCGTTGGGATTGGACCACTGCTTCGGGCCGGTGGGCCTGCATCGGGTAGAGGCCACCGTACGCCCGGAGAACGCCGCCAGTCGCCGGGTGCTGGCCAAGGTGGGCTTCCGGGAAGAGGGCCTGCTCAAGCGCTACCTCAACGTGGACGGCGACTGGCGTGATCACCTGTTGGTGGCGATGACGGTCGAGGAGACCGAAGGATCCGTGGCGGCGGGTTTGGTCCGGCGGGGTCTTGCCGGGTGGCCCTGAACGCGACACGCTGTTGCAAATGTGACATTTGGGGCTGTTGGTGCTTGTCATTGCGGAATTACACGTGTGTAATTGGCACGGCGCGCCGCCACTGAAAGCGGACGTCACGGACCTAGCCTGGTCGGGAAAGGAGCAGGCCCCATGCCAAGCATCCCCCAGTCATTGCTCTGGATCTCACTTGTGGTGCTGTGGCTCTTCGTTCTGGTGCCCATGCTCATCAACAAGCGCGACACCGTTCGGCGTACCAGCGACCTCGCGCTGGCCACCCGCGTCCTCAACGGCGGGGCCAGGTCCCGGCTGCTCAAGCGTCGCGGTCCGGCTGCCGGCCACCGGCACGACCCGGACTGGCAGGCCGACGACCAGTTCAGCGAGGACTACCCCGAGATGTACGACGAGACCGAGGTCATCGACTTCAGTGATCAGCGGGACCTGATCCAGGAGTACGACGACGCCGTCCGCGAAGCACGGATGGGCGCGCGCTCCCGATCGGTCGTGGTCGTCGCCGCGGTCACCGAACGGTCGCTGGTCGAAACGGACTACCTCGACGTCGACATCGTCGATGAGAACTCCGGCGCACTTCCGGTCGGCGGAAACGGTGTCCAGGCGAGCCTGTTCGAGTCCGAACCCGAACCCGAACCCGAACCGGAACCCGAACCGGCGCTACCGGTCGTTGAATCCCCGCTCGATGCGGCCGATCTCGAGGCCGGGCTGGACGGCGGTACCGATGTTGAGGTTGAAGCCGTCGAACCGGTGGCCGAAGCCGTCAGTGAACCGGCGGAGCGTCCCGATGGGACCGCAGACGAGTACGAATACATCGAGGACACTTCAGGTTTGGAGGCCGAAGACGACGCGGTGGCGCCGGCGGCGCCTCGACTGTCCAGCCGGCAGCGGCGTCTCTCCGACGCGACCGCCGCCGCGGTCAGCGCGCGCAAGTACCGGTTCCGCAAGCGACTGCTGATGGCGATGGCCGGGCTGATGGTGCTCAGTGCCGTGCTGTCCTTCACCGTCAGCCCGACGCTGTGGTGGTCCTGCGGATCGGTGGCCGCGGTGACGGTGCTCTACCTCGCCTACCTTCGTCGCCAGACCCGTATCGAGGAACAGGTGCGGCGGCGCAGAACGCAGCGGATGGCGCGGTCGCGGCCGCCGGCCGACCGTGAGTTCGAGGAGCGCTTCGCCCCGCGGCGGCCGGAGGTCGACTTCGACGAGTTCCCTACCCGGGTCCAGCGCCTAGGAGCGGTGGTGCTGGACATCGACGACGAGGACCCGATCTTCGAGCACCTGGAAGAGGTTCCGTTCAGTCATCGTCACTACGGCAGGTCCGCGGGCGTGCCGGGACACCTGCCGAAGGCGTCGGGTCAGTAGGGACCCTCGCCCGGCCGGGCTGGTAGCCTGCTAAGCGTCCAGGGGCTATAGCGCAGTTGGTAGCGCGTCTCGTTCGCATCGAGAAGGTCAGGGGTTCGATTCCCCTTAGCTCCACGTCTGAAGAAGCTCCACCTCTGAAAACCCGGGACCACGGTGTCCCGGGTTTTTCGCTTCCGTCGGATTGCAGCGGGGTCCGGCGCCGGTTTTGGGGTCGGTGTGCCCCGCGGCTGCGGGGCTGGCAGGCCGGTCAGGCATCCGCCCCGAGAAGCTCCACCAGCTGGGACAACTGTTTGTAGGCCAGTTGGCGCGCGGTGTCGGCATCGCGGGCGACGATGGCGGCGGCCAGTTCGAGATGGCCGGCCCGGTCGAGGAACATCTCCGCATTGACCCCCATGTAGAGCTCGCGGCCGATCTCGTCGGCGCCGCGAACCAGGGTGTTCAATGCCAGTCGGTAGGAGAGATTTCCAGAGCCGATAACGACAGCGGTCCAGAACTCCAGGTCGGCATCGCGCATGACGCCGATATCCCCGGATTCCGGATAGGTGTTCGCGGCTTCGGAGACTGCGGCCAGTTGGGCTTCATCGGCCTTCAAAGCGCACAATCGCGCCGCGTCGGCGCCGATGGTGCGCCGCATCACCGCGACATCGCCGAGTGCCGTAGAAACCTCGACGACTCCCGCTGCGGCGAGCGCGCCCAACATGTCGATGCCGGCATGTGTTCGCCAGTCCAGAACGCGCGTCTTACCGCCATGCGTGATCTCCAGCAGTCCGGCCTGCTGCAGGCGCCTGAGCGCTTCGCGCACCGAATGACGGTTCACCTGCAATGTCGCTGCGAGGTCGCGCTCGGAGGGGGCTGGGCCGTTGGCCGGCCAGCGGCCGCTGAAGATCTCGTCGGCCAGCTGCGTGAAGATCGCATCCGAGACGGTCCCGGATCGTTGGGCAGGAGACAGCGCCATGTTTCCATCCTTGCATTTCCGCGGAAAGCCGATTCTCCGTCGGATTACGGCCGGACTGGTTGATCCAGTGGGTTAGCATCCCTCAAACACCCGCGGCAGGTGGAGGATTCGTGATGTCGAGTAGTACCGGCCGCGTCGCCGCGGCAGCGTTCGTCTTGGGGTTGTCCCTCGCCGGCCCGCAGTGCGCAGTCGCGGCCGCGGACAGCTCCACGGACGTGAACTCCGCGACGTCGGCCAC
>JAHBAP020000344.1 GCA_018500005.2 Mycobacterium sp.
AGCCCGCTGAACGGTTCCAGTTGCTGCGGGTTGTCCACGGCGACAGTCAGTTTCGTCAGTGGCAGGCGCACCCGCAGCTTCTTGGCCTTGCGCAGCGACGACGCCGCGGAGCACACCTCGCGCACCTGGTCCATGGCGGCGACCAGGGCGGGATCGGCAGGCAGCACCCCGGGTTCGGGCCAGTCGGTGAGGTGCACCGAACGTTCACCGGTCAGGCCGCGCCAGATCACCTCGCAGGCCATCGGCAGCAGTGGTGCGGACAACCGGGTGGTGACCTCGAGCACGGTGTGCAGGGTGTCGATGGCGTCGCGATCCTCCTCCCAGAAACGCGAACGCGACCGCCGCACATACCAGTTCGTCAGGGCCTCGGTGAACTGACGCAATTGCTCGCAGGCACCCGAGATGTCACAGACGTCCATCGCGGCGGTCAGTTCGTCGCGCAACTCGGCCAGCTTGGCAAGGATGTAGCGATCCAGCACATTGGTCGAGTCGGTGCGCCAGGTTCCCCTGCTCGGTGCGTAGAGGGTCAGAAAGCTGTAGGCGTTCCACAACGGCAACAGGACCTGACGAACACCCTCCCGGATGCCCTGCTCGGTGACGATCAGGTTGCCGCCGCGCAGGATCGGCGAGGCCATCAGGAACCAGCGCATGGCATCGGAGCCGTCCCGGTCGAACACCTCGTTGACGTCGGGGTAATTGCGCAGCGACTTGCTCATCTTGGCGCCGTCGTTGCCGAGTACGATGCCATGGGAGACACAGGTTTTGAACGCCGGCCGGTCGAACAACGCCGTCGCCAACACATGCAGCGTGTAGAACCAGCCTCGGGTCTGGCCGATGTACTCGACGATGAAATCGCCTGGGTTGTGGGTCTGGAACCAGTCCTCGTTCTCGAACGGGTAGTGCACCTGCCCGAAGGGCATCGAACCGGAGTCGAACCACACGTCGAAGACGTCCTCGATACGACGCATCGTCGACTGTCCGGTCGGATCGTCGGGGTTGGGCCGGGTGAGCTCGTCGATGTAGGGGCGGTGCAGATTGGTCGGCCGCACCCCGAAGTCCCGCTCGAGTTCGTCGAGGCTGCCGTATACGTCAATACGGGGATGCGCGGGGTCATCAGACATCCACACCGGAATGGGTGTGCCCCAGTAGCGATTCCGGGATATCGACCAGTCCCGGGCGTTCGACAGCCATTTGCCGAACTGTCCGTCTTTGACGTGCTCGGGATACCAGGTGATCTGCTGGTTGAGTTCGACCATCCGGTCGCGGAATTCGGTGACCTGGACGAACCAGGATGACACCGCCCGGTAGATCAACGGATTGCGGCACCGCCAGCAGTGCGGATACGGGTGGTCGTAGGTCTCGTGCCGGAGCAGCACCGGCTGATTCACCGCGGCCCCACCGGTGCCGTTCTTCAGGTCCCGGATGATCTGTGCGTTGGCGTCGAACACCTGCTGGCCCTGGTAGTCGGGCACGCTCGCGTCGAACCGGCCCTTGGCGTCGACCGGGGTGACCGGGGTGATACCGACGGTGTCGGTGGTGGCCTTGTCGTCCTCGCCGTAGGCAGGTGCCATGTGCACGATGCCGGTGCCGTCCTCGGTGGTGACGAAATCCCCGCGCAGCACCTGGAAACTGTTGGCGGCGTCGGCGAAGTACGGGAACGGCGGCAGATAGCACAAGCCGAGCAGTTGTTCGCCGGTGTAGCTGGCGAGTACCTCAGGTTCCTCCCCCAATTCGCGGGCGTAGGCACCGAGTCGGGCCTGTGCCATCACCAATCGACGGCCATCGACTGCGACGACGACGTACTCCACCTCAGGGTTCACCGCCACCGCCTGGTTGGACGGCAGGGTCCACGGCGTCGTCGTCCATACCAGCAGGTACGCGCCGTCCAGATCGGATTCCGGTGTGGAGACCCGAAATCCCACGGTGACGGCAGGATCCTGCCGGCTCTGGTAGACGTCGTCGTCCATCCGGAGTTCGTGGGCGGACAGCGGGGTCTCGTCGTTCCAGCAGTACGGCAGAACCCGCACGCCCTCATAGGCCAGGCCCTTGTCCCACAACTGCTTGAAAGCCCAGATCACCGACTCCATGAAGGAGATGTCCAGCGTCTTGTAGTCGTTGTCGAAGTCCACCCAGCGGGCTTGGCGGGTGACATAGGCACGCCATTCGCCTGAGTACTTCAGCACCGAGTCACGGCACGCGTCGTTGAACTTCTCGATACCCATCTGCTCGATCTGGGCCTTGTCGGTGATGCCGAGCTGGCGTTGCACCTCGAGTTCGGCCGGCAGGCCGTGGGTGTCCCAGCCGAACCGGCGTTCCACCTTGTAGCCCCGCATGGTGCGGTATCGCGGGACGATGTCCTTGACGTAGCCGGTCAGCAGATGGCCGTAGTGCGGCAACCCGTTGGCGAACGGGGGCCCGTCGTAGAAGACGTACTCCGGCGCCCCGTCACGATTGGCGACGCTCGCCCGGAAGGTGTCATCGCAGGCCCAGTAGTCGAGGACCCCCAGCTCGAGGGCCGGGAAGTCCGGTGAGCCGGCCGGCTTGGAATAGCCGGGCGAGGGGTGGCCGGTGCTGGTCACGTGCAGGTCCTCCGGTGCCGATTCGGCACGGGGACGACGACGCGCGACTGCGCGAGCGCCGCGGTACCACCCCGCTTACGCGCATCCCTTTCAGGTGCTCGTCGCTCATTGCAGGCTGTGACGGGCCCACCCGTTCGGTTCTACTTGGCCGCAGCGGGTCATCTGGCGGCTGTTCTTCCGAAGGCTCCCCGGTGATATCCGGATCGACGCCGTTGGACTGGGAGTCTATCGCGTCCCTAGCGGGCCGCCCCGACCTCCCCGACGGGTCATCGAAGACTTCATTTGCTGGTCAGTACCATGGTCGAGTGGTTCGACACCGGCTGCCGGAAGCGACTGACGCGGCAGTCAAAGGTGGAGGCGTATTCGGCTTGATCGGGCATGTCGTCGTGCGGTGGCCATGGCTGGTCATCGCCGCGTGGATCGCGCTGGCGATCACTCTGACGCAGGCCTTCCCGCCACTGGCCGTCCTGGCTCAGAAGGCTCCGGCCGCGATCCTGCCCCCGAGCGCACCATCGGTGGTGAGTCAGAAGCAGATGGCCGACGCCTTCAAGGAGGCCAGTTCCGACAACATCCTGCTGGTCGTCCTGACCAACGAGAAGGGGTTCACCAAGGCCGACGAGACCGTCTACGCCGACCTGGTGCAGAAGCTGCGGGCCGATACCGAGGACGTCGCTGCACTGCAGGACTTCGTCACCACCCCGCCGCTGCGGGAGATCCTGGTCAGCAAGGACAACAAAGCCTGGTTGCTGCCGGTCAACATCGTCGGCGAGATCGGCACGCCCCAAGCCGTCACCGCCACCAAACGGGCCATCGAGACGGTGCAGCAGACCGTCACCGGCACCCGGATCACCGCCGACACCACCGGCCCGGCCGGGACGTTCAACGACATCCAGGACATCGGTGACCACGACCGCGTCACCATCGAGATCGCCACCATCGTCGCACTGCTGACCATCCTGCTGATGGTCTACCGCAACGTCCTTACGATGATCCTGCCGCTGATCACCATCGGGGTGTCGCTGGCGACAGCCCAAGGTGTCGTTGCCGGCCTGGGCACCATCGGCCTGAGCATCTCCAATCAGACGGTGGTGCTGCTGACCGCCATGCTGGCGGGCGCGGGCACCGACTACGCGGTGTTCCTGATCAGCCGCTATCACGACTACCTGCGGATGGGGGCGACCTCCGACCAGGCGATCCGCTATGCCCTGAATTCGGTGGGCAAGGTGATCACCGCCTCCGCCGCCACCGTGGCGGTGACGTTTCTGGGCATGGTCTTCACCAAACTCACCGTCTTCTACACCGTCGGGGTGGCCCTGGCTGCGGCGATCGCCGTCGGCTGCCTGGGAGCGGTCACCTTCCTGCCGTCGCTGCTCACCCTCGCCGGCCGGCGAGGCTGGGCGGCGCCGCGTAAGGAACTCACCGGGCGGTTCTGGAAGCGGTCGGGCATCCGCATCGTGCGCCAACCCACCCGCAATCTGGTGGCAAGCCTGGTGATCCTGGTGATTCTGGCCTCGACCGCGGGTCTGGCGTCTTACAACTATGACGACCGCAAGGCGTTGCCCCAGACCAGTGCCAGCATCCGCGGCTACGACGCGATCACCCGACACTTCCCGTTGAACGCCAGCCTGCCTCAGTACATCCTGATCACCTCACCGCGGGACCTCCGCACGTCCAAGGCCCTTGCCGACATGGAGCAAATGGCCTACCGGGTCAGCCAGCTCCCCGATATCGACATCGTCCGAGGCATCACCCGGCCGGCCGGTGAGTCGCTTGAGCAGGCGCGCCTGTCATTCCAGGCGGGCGAGGTCGGCAAACCGCTCGGTGAGGCGTCGAATCTGATCAACGGCAACGTCGGCAACCTCAACCTGCTGGTTTTCGGCGCCGACCAGGTCGCCACCGCTATCGATGCGGTACGAGCCCAATTGGGACCGACCTTGGCCGCGACCAGCGGGGTGGTGAGCTCAATGGCCTTCCTGCAGAACCAGTACGGCACCGGAGCGGCCCTGCCGGGATTCGAGCCGGGCAGCAATCCCCTCAACACCATTCACGGACTGGGCGGCAGCATGGGCCGCATCGACGAGACCATGAAGGCCGCCGACGGGGCGGTCGTCCCGGTTCTCAACGCTCTCAATGCCAGCCCCGTGTGCGACGCGGATCCCGCGTGCGTCGCCGCGCGGGCCCGTCTCCAGCAGACAGCGGATGCCCGCAGCAACGGCAACATGCCCGATTTGGGCAATCTCGGTCATCAACTCCAGTCGATGCCGGGATCTGAATCCGCCGCAATGCCAACAGCAATGCCCAGCGCACCGCCCGCCGCTCCCCTTCCGCCGAGCACGGAGAACACGGAGAGCCCCGGCAAGGACAAGATCGAACCAACCGACATCAATCCCGCTCCGGTCGCGCCGGTGCCATCGGCGCCGGCCGACCCCGGCGTGCAGGGTGCGTTGAACTCGGTCGGCGACAACCTGAGGGCCGCCGGTATCGCGAGCCCGGGCGACTTGCAGGCCCAACTCGACCAGCTTCAGCAGGGCATCACCATGCTGGCCGACGCCAGCCGCAAGGTTTCCGATGGTGTTCAACTCCTGGTCGACCAGACCAAGAAACTCGGCTCCGGCCTGGATCAGGCGTCGTCGTTCCTGCTGTCGATGCGGCGAAACGCCAACAGCCAGTCGATGGCCGGCTTCTACGTCCCGCCGCAGATCCTGACCGGCAACGAGTTCAAGAAGGCCGCGTCGATCTTCATCTCACCCGATGGTCGCACCGTCCGCTACCTCGTGCAGACCAAGCTGAACCCATTCACTCCCGAGGCCATGGACCAGGTCAACGCGGTGGTCGACACCGCCCGAGGCGCCCAGCCCAACACCGAACTGTCAGATGCCTCGATCTCGATGACCGGTTTGACGGTGACACTGCGTGACACCCGGGACTACTACCACAGCGACCTGAAACTGATCATCACCACGACCATCCTGGTCGTCTTCGGCATCCTGATCATGCTGTTGCGGGCACTCGTCGCACCGCTGTATCTCATTGTCTCGGTGATCATTTCGTACCTGTCGGCCCTCGGCATGGGCGTGGTGCTGTTCCAAATGATAATGGGCCAGGAAATCCACTGGAGTGTCCCGGGCCTGACGTTCATCATCTTGGTGGCGGTGGGGGCGGACTACAACCTGCTGCTGATATCCCGGATTCGCGACGAGTCCCCGGACGGGATCCGGTCCGGGGTGATCCGGACGGTCAGCCAGACCGGCGGCGTCATCACCGCAGCCGGCCTCATCTTCGCGGCGTCGATGGTCGGCCTGCAGTTCTCCAATATCACCACCCTGGCCCAGATCGGCTTCATCATCGCCGCCGGGATCCTGCTGGACACCTTCCTGGTCCGCACCGTCACGGTGCCCGCGACGGCGGTTCTGGTCGGGAAGTGGAACTGGTGGCCGTCCAAGGCATAGCCCCGGCCGCTCACTAGGGTGGTGGGCTGTGTGGATCACCGTGCTGGTACTGGCGCTCGCGATGAACTTCGAGCCGTCCAGACCGGTGTGGGTTCCGCTGATGCTGGTCCGGCCGCGTCCGATCCTGCAACTGGTCGCGCTTTTCCTGGGCAGTTTCCTGTCCGGGTTGGCGCTCGGCCTGCTGGTGCTGTTCGTGTTCCACCAGACCCCGTTCGGCAACAACACCACCAACGCCGCACTGATGCAGATCGGGGTGGGCCTGTTCAGCCTGGTGATCGCCGCATTCCTGGCCAGCAATATCTCGATGCCGCGACGACGGGCGCTCAACAGCGATCCGGCAGACGAGCAGGGCACCCCCTCGGCGATCGACAAGATGTCCGATCGGGCCCGCAAGGTCCTGCGCCGGGGAAATTCCCCCTGGCTGTCGGCCGCAATCGGTGTTGGGATCGGCGCTCCGTCACTGGAATATGTTGCGGCCCTTGTCGTCATCGCGGGGTCGGGCGCCTCCAAGCCCACCGAAATCGCCGCGTTGCTGGTATTCCTGCTACTCGGCAACCTGCTGATCGTGGTGCCGCTCCTCACCTATCTCTTCGCACCCACCAAGACCCGCGGATGGATAGAGCGATTCCACAACTGGCTGCGCACCCGCGGCCGCCGGGAGTTCGCGACAATCGTCGCGGCCCTGGGACTCGTTCAACTGATCATCGGCCTCGTCAGGCTCTGACCCATTCCGCCGCTAGGTGATGACGCCGGTCAGCCCATATTCGGCCAGCACCTGCCCCGCAATGTCCCTGAGGTGCGACGCGGTGTTCTGCCCGCCGAGTTCGTAGGCTTCGACCGAGATCGAGATCTTGCCGTTGATCCGGCCGGACACCACCACGACCTGGCCGAGTGACCGTTGCATCTCCCCCAGCGTGACGTTCTTGTCGACGCCGCGAAGAAACATGTACTCGGCCGGTGTGCCGTCCACGAGGGCGGTGTCCGGCGGCAGGTCGCCGAGATTGGAGCAGGACACCGGAAGGTCCTCGGAGTAGGAGAACAACAGATCCGCCACTCCCTTTGCCGCCCCGCGCGGCAGGAAGGGAAGCAGTGGCAGTAGTTCCATGGTCGTGTCGGGCTCGCTCTTCGTCTTCTCCCGAGCCTCCCGCACCGCGTTGCGGGCCCCCGTCAGGTCGGTGAGGACCTCCTTCGGGTCGACGGTGGCACTGGCGAAGGCCATGGCCAGCGCCCGGTCGTCATCGAGACTCTCCCGCAGATTGATCGCGATCAACAGCGAGACATTCCCGTCTGGGCGGTGGCGTCCGAGGTGGTCGGCGATCCGGGCGGCGAACCCCCCTAGAAGCGAATAGCTGTTGCCGCCAAGGGATTGCGCCTTGGCGTCCCACTCGGCAACATCGACGAAGATCACGGTGGTGGGGACGAAGATGTGCGTTCCGTCGGGGTCGCCTGCACTGGCCTGCGCCGCTCGCGCCCGGGCGAATTCCGCCCGGTTGGCTCGGACCGTCTTGACGGCCTTGACGACCGTCCGCGCGGTCATCGGCAGATCACGCACGGCCCCGGCGAAGTCGGTGAGGATTCCCCGAAGTCGGGAACGGGACCCGGACCTCTCGTACCCGAAGTCGCGGATCTGGCCGGTGACCGCCTCGAATATCGCCATAACGCCGCCGATGCCGTCGCCGATACAGTGCGAGGCCACGATGCTGACCGCCGTCGATCCGTCGTCGAACGGTTGCACAGCAAAACAGAAGCCGGGGCCGTTCTGCGGGTCGATCGAAATGTCGGTCAATTCGTCTGCCCAGTCCAGCAATTCGTCGCGGGGCCGGGCGGCGTCGGCCATCCGCAACTGCGGCGCGGGACCGGCCGGTAGCACCCACCGAGGGCGGCCGAAGGGCAGCGGTGACGGCTCGATGAGCCGGTTGGCGATCGAGGCACTGAAGTTGCGATGGAACCGCCTGATCCCGTCCTGATCGACCGGGTGCTCGTAGATCCAGACGACCTGCACCAACTGGGCGCGTCCGGTCACCCGGAGAAGTTCGAAGGCGGTGTGGTCGAGAAACGCCAGCCTGTGGTCACGCCCCTCGGTGCGGCGAAACAGTCCCTGCCGTTTCGCTCCGGATTCCGTCCGCACCGATCAACCGTTACGCGCCGCGGCAGTTTTCATGGGGCTAACGTACTTGCCCGCCGACACCCTCAGCCCACCAGCCCGATGAGCGTGGGGGCATACGGCGACCCGAACTCGACGATCGGCGCGAAACCCCGCTTTCGAGCCGAGGCCGCCCCGCGGCGGACCAGGGTCGCGGTGCTGATGAACCCGGCCTGGTCGGTCACCACCAGTGGTGTCAGCAGCCGGTTGTGGACCAGCGAAATCGACAGCCCCTCCTCGGGAATCGCCCATCCGAATGAACCTGCGAGTCCGACATGCCCGAAGCCGGGCAACACACCGGGGATGGGCAGTCCGTGGAAGCCGAGGTGGAAGGCCAGCGGCATGATCAGGTTGCGGTCCGGACGCAGGTTTCGCCGGCCGGTGAGCATCGCGACCCGTTCGGCGGACAGGTATCGGCGGCCGTCGATCATGCCGCCGTTGGCGATCGCTCCGTACATCCGGGCCCGCCCGCGGGCTGTGATCACCCCGTTCCCCGAGGGAAGTTCGGTGTCCAACAGCGGAACGTCGCGCTGGATAAGCCTCTTCGCGCCCGGGAAGTACATCGACCCGAACGCCGCGGACAGTTCGAGTCCGGCTACCGCCGGGGCGAGTGCGTTGAAGACCGGGTTAGGGATGTTCATCTGGGATCCGACAAACCTGGCGGCGTGGGTCGGTGCACCGACGGGTGGGCGGCCGAGATGAACACCATCGGTGTTGAGCGGCCTGGCCACCTCGATCCGCATCAACTCGCGCATTCCCTTGCCGGTGACCGACCGGGCGAGACCGGACAGCAGCCATCCGTAGGTCAGTGCGTGGTACGCGGATTTCCCGAAGTGCCGGCCGACCGGGGCCGCGGCGATCCGCTCCTCCATGTGCCGGTGGTCGAGCAGTTCCCGCTTGCGAACCCCGTGCAGATGGGACAGTCCGGCCCGGTGGCGCATGACGTCGCGAACGGTGATCTCGGCTTTGCCGTTGGCGCCGAACTCGGTCCAGTATTCGGCGACCGGCGCGTCGTAGTCGATCAGACCCCGGTCGGCGAGGCGGTGGATGACCGTGGAGGCGACTCCCTTGGTAGCCGAGAACACCATCGGCGCGGTGTCGGCCTCCCAGTGCCGGCGACCGCGCCGGTCGGAGGTGCCTGTCCAGACGTCCACGACGGGTTCCCCGTCGAGATAAACCGAGAGTGCGCCGCCACCGAATCGGGGGTGCGGAAAGAGTGCGGCGAAACCGCGAACGGCGCAGGCGAAATTGACATCGGCAGCCCCCTGCACCCCGTGGGGCAGATCGAGGCTGCGACTTGCGGCTGTGGGCCGGATCACATAGCCAATCTACATTCTTGGCAAACGGCCGGACGGGAATCGTTGCCGAACTGTTAGCTTTCGCCCTCGGCGATGTCCAGGATGCGTTGGGCGGCAAGTGCGGGAGTGATCTCGCCGTCACGAACCCTGCGCTCGATCTCCGTCCGGTTCGCCCGCACCTCGGGATGGTTGAGCACTCGGTCGAGAACCGCGTCGCGAACCATTGCCCAGGTCCAGTCCACCTGCTGGCTGCGCCGCCGGGCCTCGAACTCCCCGGCCTCGGCGAGGACCTCTCGGTGTCGGCAGACGGTGTCCCACAGTTCGGTGAGCCCGGTACCGTCTCGTGCGCTCATCGTCAGCACCGGCGGACGCCACAGCGTTTCGCGCGGATAGATCAGCCGGATCGCGGCAGCCAGTTCGCGGGCCGCAGCCTTGGCCTCGGTGGTGTGTTCGCCGTCGGCCTTGTTGACCACCACGATGTCGGCGAGCTCGAGCACGCCTTTCTTGATCCCCTGGAGTTCATCGCCGGTCCGGGCCAGAGTGAGGAAGACGAAGGTGTCGACCATGTTCGCCACGGCGACCTCGGACTGACCGACCCCGACCGTCTCCACCAGAATGACGTCGAATCCGGCCGCCTCGAGCAGGACGATGGTCTCCCTGGTCGCCCTGGCGACGCCGCCGAGGGTCCCGGACGTCGGCGAGGGGCGGATATAGGCGTCCGGGTGCACTGCCAGTCGGGCCATCCTGGTCTTGTCGCCGAGGATCGACCCTCCGGTGCGGGTGGACGACGGGTCGACGGCCAACACCGCTACCCGGTGACCGCGCTCGATCAAGTACATGCCGAGCGCCTCGATCGTTGTGGACTTGCCCACCCCCGGCACACCGGTGATTCCGACGTGCAT
>JAHBAP020000480.1 GCA_018500005.2 Mycobacterium sp.
ATCGCCGACGCCTACTTCCGCAGCGCGGTGGAGGCGGCCGTGGACGGCTGGCGCCGGGTCGTTGTGACCGCGACGGAACTGGGCATCCCGATTCCGGGCTTCTCCTCGGCGCTGTCCTACTACGACGGTCTGCGCACCGAGCCGAATCGCCTCCCGGCGGCCCTGATCCAGGGGCAGCGGGACTTCTTCGGCGCGCACACCTACGGCCGTATCGATGCCGACCCCAGCGCCCGGTTCCATACCCAGTGGAGCGGTGATCGCAGCGAAATCCAGGTGTAGCCGTTGCGGCCCGCAGCGGCTCTAGCTGCGAGTTGCCTGGTGTTCGCGGCGTGCAGTACCCGACCACCGGTCGCCGAGCACGGACTGAACTGGACACCCTGCGAGGGGCTCGCGGGGCAGATCCGCGAATGCGCGACGCTGCCGGTGCCATTGGATTACGCCGACCCGACCGGCCCCAGGATCGACCTCGCCCTGGCCCGGATACCGGCCCGCGGACCCGGTCCGCGCGCGGGCGCGATCCTGGTCGATCCCGGCGGCCCCGGGATCCCCGGGGTCGACGAGATACTCAACCTGCCCAACCAACTCAGCGACGCGGTCGAAGCCCGCTATGACGTCGTCGGATGGGACCGCCGCGCGGTGGGCAAGAGCAGCCCGCTGTGGTGCCGCACGCCGGAGCAGATGGGCGACTACGCGCGAGCGCTGGCCGGTGCACAGTGGTCGACCAACCCAGACTCCCCCGAGGTGGCCGCCTGGGCTGCCCGGGCCCATGAGTTCGCCGACGGATGCGCCGACCGCAATCCCGATCTGATCGGGAACATCGGAACCCGCGACTCAGCCCGCGATATGGAGTCCATCCGGATCGCACTCGGGGAACCGAAGATGAACTACCTCGGCTGGTCGCACGGAACCAAGCTGGGCGCCCTCTACATCGACATGTACCCGCAGAACGTCGGCCGGATGGTGCTGGACAGCGCCATCGACCCGTCGCTATCGATCACCGACTACAACCGGGCCCAGTCCCGAGCGCTCGAAGCCCAGCTGATGCGGTTCGTGGACTACTGCACCACTGCCGGGGACTGCCCACTGCCCGCCGACCACACCGCAGCTACCGCCGCGCTCAAGACCTACCTGCTCTCGCTGCCGATCGAAAGCAGCGATCCGAAGGTGCCGACCCGCGCCGACGCCATGGCCGCGTTGGGCAGCGCGATGTACATACCGCCGGACTCGTTCCCCGGCCTGCGCGATGCGCTGCGGTCCGGGTTGGCCGGTGACGGCAGCGCCCTCATCGAACTCGGCGAACTTCGCGGAGACCCGGCTGAGGCAACCAACAAGCTGAACGCCCTCTATGCCATCAACTGCTACGACTCGTCACCGACGCCGGACGTCGCCGGCAGCGCACGGATTGCCGCGCAGTGGGACGCCGACGCCCAGATCTTCGGCTCGGCCAATGCCTGGGGAGGGTTGCGGTGCAATGACTTTCGCACCCGCGATCCGATCGGTCCGGCGAAGGTGCACGGCGAAGGCGCGCCGCCGGTGGTGATCATCGGCGCGCTGCACGACGGGGCCACCCCGGTGCAGTGGTCGCGCGCTTTGGCCGACCAACTGGTAACGGCGCGATTGGTGATCGCCGACACCGATGTGCACTCGGTGTACCCGGCCTACAACGCCTGCGTCACCCGCATCGTCGACGCCTTCCTGCTCGACGGGACCGTACCGCCGCGCCTATCGGACTGTCCGGCCGACTGATCGAACTAAAGTCAGTCGAATGTGCACTCGCGTTCTGTGGAACTCCAACGACCTTGCCGTTCTGACCGGACGCAGCATGGACTGGCCCGAGTCGACCGAACCGGTGATCGTGGCCTTCCCCCGCGGCCGCGAGCGCAACGGGATCAACCCGCGGGGACTCGTGGAAGACCCCAACCCGCTTGGCTGGACCAGTAAGTACGGCAGCCTGGTCACCACGGTCTACGGCCTCGGCACCGTCGACGGACTCAACGAGCAGGGCCTGTCCGTACACGGCCTGTACCTGCAGGCCGCCGACTTCGGACCACGCGATCCGGCCAAACCCGGGGTTGCCGCGACGTTGTGGTTGCAGTACGTACTCGACCAGGCCGCCACCGTCGCGGAGGCTCTGGCCCTGCTCGAGGACGTCGAGATCCTCAAGGTGAGCGCACACGGGCACGACTCCAACCTTCATCTCGCGATGGAGGATTCAGGCGGCGACTCAGCGATCGTCGAGTACATCGGCGGCAAGCGAGTAGTCCATCACGGCCGGCAGTTCACCGTGATGACCAACGACCCGACTTATGACGAGCAACTGGCGCTCCTCGCCAAACAGGACTTCTCCCATCCCAGCAGCAACATGCCACTGCCCGGCAACGTCAACGCGGGCGACCGGTTCCAGCGCGCCAGCTACTACTCCGCGCTGCTACCCGAACCGAAGTCCGAACGCGAGGCGGTGGCCGACGTGCTGGCGATCATGCGCAACGTCTCGGTTCCGTTCGGTGCGCCCTACCACGACTTCGGCGTCTACAACACGGAGTACCGCACGGTTGTCGACCAGACCAACCGGCGCTACTACTTCGAGTTGACCACCAGCCCCAACGTCATCTGGATCGACCTGGACCGGCTCAACCTCGGCGAAGGCGCACCCACCGTCGCCGTCGATCCCTACGACTACACGCTCGTCGGTGACGTGACCGAGCGATTCACCGCCCAGGACATCCCGTTCTGACCCCGGTTTAAGCTGGCCGGGTGCATTTTCTCGACGGTCATTCCCCCGCCCACGACCTGACCTACAACGACGTCTTCGTCGTGCCCAACCGGTCCGATGTGACATCGCGATTCGACGTCGACCTCTCTACCGCCGACGGCACCGGGACCACCATCCCCGTCGTGGTGGCCAACATGACGGCGGTCGCCGGACGCCGGATGGCCGAGACGGTGGCCCGCCGCGGCGGCATCGTGGTGCTCCCCCAGGACCTGCCACTCGACGCTGTTCGACAGACCGTGGATTTCGTCAAGAGCCGGCACCTGGTGGCCGACACCCCGGTCACGCTGGCCGCCGAGGATTCGGTGTCAGACGCGGTGGCACTGATCCACAAGCGCGCCCACGGTGCGGCGGTGGTGGTCGACGGTAACCGGCCCATCGGGCTGGTCACCGAAGCAGCCACTGCCGGAGTGGACCGTTTCGCCCGGGTGCGCGACGTGGCGATCACCGACTTCGTCACCGCGCCCCTGGACACCGATCCCCGTCAGGTGTTCGAACGGCTCGAACACAATCCCGTCGGGGTGGCAGTGCTCACCGCGGCCGACGGTTCGCTGGGCGGGGTGCTGACCCGGACCGGGTCCGTCCGCGCGGGCATCTACTCCCCCGCTTTGGACGATTCGGGCAGGCTGCGCATCGCGGCGGCCGTCGGCATCAACGGCGACGTGGCGGCCAAGGCCCGCGCCCTGGTGGAGGCCGGCGTCGACGTCCTGGTCATCGACACCGCTCACGGACATCAACTCAAGATGCTGGAGGCGATCAAGGCGGTGGCGGCACTGGATCTCGGCGTCCCGCTCGCGGCCGGAAATGTGGTGTCTGCCGAGGGCACCCGCGACCTCATCGCGGCCGGGGCGTCGATCGTCAAAGTCGGCGTGGGCCCGGGGGCGATGTGCACTACCCGGATGATGACCGGCGTGGGACGTCCGCAGTTCTCCGCTGTGCTCGAATGCGCCTCGGCGGCAAAAGAACTCGGCGGACATGTCTGGGCCGACGGCGGCGTGCGCCATCCCCGCGATGTGGCTCTGGCCCTGGCTGCCGGCGCCGCCAACGTGATGATCGGATCCTGGTTTGCCGGTACCTACGAGTCGCCGGGCGACCTGCTGTTCGACCGGGATGGCCAGCCGTTCAAGGAGAGCTACGGGATGGCCTCCAAACGTGCGGTCGCCGCCCGCACCGCCGGCGACAGCGCCTTCGACCGGGCCCGCAAGGCGCTGTTCGAGGAGGGCATCTCGTCGTCCCGGATGGCGCTGGACCCGGCGCGCGGCGGGGTGGAGGACCTGCTGGACCACATCACCTCCGGGGTGCGCAGTACCTGCACCTACGTCGGTGCGCACACCCTGACCGAACTCCACGAACGAGTGGTCCTGGGCGTCCAGTCCGCCGCCGGCTTCGCCGAGGGCCATCCGCTGCCGACCGGCTGGTAGACAGCGGCCCAGGACGACGTAGGGCTAACATGAGGACCGTCTGTTCTACGTGCAGGAAGGGGTCGGAGACCAGGTGAGCGTCGTCTCCGTCCTGCTGAGTCTGCTCGGTTTCATTCTGCTGACGCTGGGCACCGCGGTTTTCGTGGCGGCCGAATTCTCCCTGACCGCCCTGGAACGCAGCACCGTCGACGCCAACGCGAGAACCGGGGGCCCGCGGGACCGGATGGTCCAGAAGGCGCACCGCACGCTGTCATTCCAACTGTCCGGGGCGCAGGTCGGCATCTCGATCACCACGCTGGTCACCGGCTACCTGGCCGAACCGGTCATCGCCCGGCTGCTGGCCCCTGTTCTGGACCGGGTGGGCGTCCCGGAGAACTGGGTGGAGGGCACGGCTCTGGTCGTGTCGTTGCTGATCGCGACGTCGGTATCGATGGTGTTCGGCGAGTTGGTCGCCCAGTACCTGGCGATCGCCGTCCCCCTGCAGACCGCTCGGGTGGTGTCCGGACCTCAGGTGCTGTTCTCCGCGGCGGTCACTCCGCTGATCCGGATGACCAACGGGGCCGCGAACTGGATCCTGCACCGGTTCGGCATCGAACCGGCGGACGAACTCAGTTCGGCACGTTCACCGCAGGAACTGGCCTCGCTGGTTCGGACCTCCGCCAAACAGGGCTCACTGGACCAGCCCACCGCCGAACTTGTCGACCGCTCTTTGCAGTTCGGTGCCCGCAGCGCCGAGGAGTTCATGACCCCGAGGTCCAAGATCGAGTCGCTGGAAGCCGACGACACCGTCGCCGATCTGCTGGAAATGGTGCGTCAGACCGGCCACTCGCGGTTTCCGGTCACCCGCGGTGATCTCGACGAGACCATCGGGGTGGTGCACCTGAAACAGGTTTTCGAGATCCCGCCGGCAGCGCGGATGGACACCAAACTGGGGGTCCTTGCCCGCACTGTGCCGGTCGTCCCGTCCACCCTCGACGGCGATGCGCTCAGCGAGCAGATTCGGCGCAGCGGAATGCAGGCCGCGCTGGTGGCTGACGAGTACGGCGGTATCGCCGGGATGGTCACGGTCGAGGATCTGATCGAGGAGATCGTCGGCGATATCCGCGACGAACACGATGCATTCAACCCCGAAGTCGTGAGAATCACCGGTGGACACCGGGTTTCGGGGCTGCTGAGGGTCGACGAAGTTGCTCAGCAGACCGGTTTCCGCGCCCCCGACGGCGATTACGAAACCATCGGCGGTGTGGTCATGGCGGCCCTCGGACATATCCCGACCGAGGGTGAATCGGTGGACCTGACCGGGTTCGATCCGGACGCACTGGACGATCCGCCGGTGTGGCGCGCGCGGGTGGCCAGAATGGACGGACGGCGGATCGACCTGCTCGATCTGGTCCGCCGCCAAGAGCCTGAAGAGGAGCGGTACTGATGGGTGACCTCTTCGCCCTGGTGCTGACGGTGCTGCTCATCGCGGCAAACGCCTTCTTCGTCGGCGCCGAGTTCGCACTGATCTCCGCTCGCCGCGACCGCCTCGAAGCACTCGCCGAACAGGGCAAGCACAGTGCCGTGACGGTGATCCGGGCCGGCGAGAACCTGGCAGTAATGCTGGCCGGCGCCCAGTTGGGCATCACCATCGGCTCCATCATCCTGGGCCGGGTCGGCGAGCCTGCCGTCGCGCACCTGCTGAACCCCGTCTTCAACCTGCTCGGCGTGCCGCAAGCACTGGGACACACGATCTCCTTCGTGCTCGCCATCACCATCGTGGTGATCCTGCACGTCCTACTCGGCGAGATGGTGCCCAAGAACATCGCCCTGGCCGGCCCGGAGAAGGCCGCCATGCTCCTGGTGCCACCGTATCTGTTGTGGGTCAAGGCGACCCGGCCCATCATCGCGATCTACGACTGGTGCGCCCGGACCGTGGTGCGGGCGATGGGAATCCAGCCCAAGACCGAGTTGGAGAGCGCCGTCTCGATGGTGGAGCTGGCCGAGATGATCGCCCAATCACGCTCGGAGGGCCTACTGGACCGCGAGGAACACACCCGACTGTCTCGGGCGCTGCAGATCCGCAACCGGGTGGCCGGCGATGTCGCGGTGCCTCTGGCGAAGATCCGGTCGGTGCCGGCCGCGGCGGGAACCGGGCCGACGGTGGCAGCCGTCGAGCAGGCTCTGGCCGAAACCGGATATTCCCGTTTCCCGGTGACGCATGCCGACGGCGGATTCACCGGGTTCGTACACATCAAGGACATCCTGAACCTCGTCGAGCATCCCGGCGCCGCGGTCAGTGCCGCCGCTGTCCGGCACCTGCCCCGGTTGTCGGCGACCATGCCGTTGCCCGAGACGTTGACACGTCTGCGTGACGACCACAGCCATATCGCCCTGCTGACCGCCGCAGACGGCACGGTGTGCGGGATGGTGACACTGGAAGATCTCGTCG
Source organism: Mycobacterium sp. (assembly GCA_018500005.2). Lineage (GTDB taxonomy): Bacteria > Actinomycetota > Actinomycetes > Mycobacteriales > Mycobacteriaceae > Mycobacterium. The sequence continues at coordinate 6,623 of JAHBAP020000480.1, forward strand.
AGGACCTGGTCGGGACGGTCCGCGACGGCACCCACCGTGCTTGAACCGGACTGGCAGCCGCGGGCCGCGGCCCACCGAAACCGGGTCGACGACTTCATCGCCGCGCACGCCGGCGATGGCAGGAGCCACCCGGTCTGGGGCTTCCTGTTCACCTATTACAGCCTGCGCCCGCGTCGACTCCGGGTCTGGCATCCGGGCTACGGCACGGTGCTGACCGGTCCGGGTGCAGGGCCCTATCTGAACCGCGCCGGCTACGTCGCGACGGGCGACGGGGTCACCGTCGGCGAACAGTATCTGGCGTCGCGACTCCCGACGGTGCGCTTCATCGCCGACCTCCTGCGCTCCACGGCATCCCGGCCTGCACGGTTCGGCTGTTTCGGGATGCACGAATGGGCCATGGTTTACCGGACCGGGGCCGTCCGTCACGCCGCGGTGCCGCTGAGACTGGGGCCGACCGGAACCGACGAGGTGCTCGAGTCGATGCCGCTGCGGTGCAGCCATTTCGATGCCTTCCGGTTCTTCACCGCGCCGGCCGCGAATCGCAACGAGACACGGCTGAGCCGCGCTGGCCAGATCGACTCCGAACAGCCCGGATGCCTGCACGCGAGCATGGATTTGTACAAGTGGTGCTACAAACTCGGTCCGCTGGTGGGCTCCGAACTGCTGATGGACTGCCTCGAGTTGGCCGCGGCGGCCCGCGAGTTGGATATGCGGGCCAGCCCCTATGACCTGGGTGAATACGGGTTTGAGCCGGTGGCGGTGGAGGAGGCCGCTGGTCGTGCCGAATACGTCCGCCGTCAGGGCGTGATCACCGAGCGCGCCATCCCGCTGCGCGGCACGCTGCTTGCTGACTGCGAGCGACTGATCGGTGCGTCGGACCGGCGGATAAGATCAAGCGACTTTCCTTCAGGGAGGAACCAATGACCGATCGGGTCGTCGTGGGCAATGTGCGGGTGGCCAAACCGCTCTACGACTTCATTACCAACGAGGCACTGCCGGGCACCGGCGTGGACCCCGAGAGCTTCTGGGCGGGTGTGGACAAGGTGGTCACCGACCTCACCCCCCGCAACGATGAACTACTGGCCCGGCGCGCCGACCTGCAGGCCCAGATCGACCGTTGGCACCGCCAACGCGTCATCGGCGGCTTCGAGACGGCCGACTACGAGGCCTTCCTGACCGACATCGGCTATCTGCTGCCCGAACCGGCAGACTTCACCATCACCACCTCCGGGGTGGATCCGGAGATCACCTCCACGGCCGGTCCGCAACTGGTGGTGCCGATCCTCAATGCCCGCTTCGCACTCAACGCCGCCAACGCCCGTTGGGGATCGCTCTACGACGCCCTCTACGGCACCGATGTGATCAGCGAGGACGGCGGCGCCGAGAGGGGTGACGGCTACAACACCGTCCGCGGCGAGAAGGTCATCGCCTACGCCCGCCGGTTCCTCGACGAGGCCGTGCCGTTGGTGGACGCCAGTTACCGCGATGTCGCGCGGTTCCTTATCGAGGACGGCCGGCTCGAGGTAGTGCTCGGCAACGACGACGTCACCGGACTGGCCGAACCGGCGCAGTTCGCCGGATACACCGGCGACGCCTCGTCCCCGGACTCAGTTCTGCTGGTCAACCACGGCCTGCACATCGAGATCCTGATCGACCGCAACTCCACCATCGGTTCCACCGACCCGGCCGGCATCAAGGACGTCGTTCTGGAGTCAGCGGTCACCACGATCATGGACTTCGAGGATTCGGTGGCCGCGGTCGACGCTGCGGACAAGATCCTGGGGTACCGGAACTGGCTGGGGCTCAACAAGGGTGACCTCACCGAAGAGGTCCGCAAGGGCGACAAGTCCTTCACCCGCGTGCTCAACGGCGACCGCACCTACACCGCCGCCGGGTCCAATGTCGCCGACGGATCGGCTCCGGACGGCTCAGAGCTGACGCTGCCCGGTCGCAGCCTGTTGTTCGTCCGCAACGTCGGCCATCTGATGACCAACGACGCGATCGTCTTCGGCGAGGGCGAGAACGAGGGGCGTGAGGTCTACGAGGGCATTCAGGATGCCCTGTTCACCACCTTGATCGCCCTGCACGGCCTCGGCGGCCAAAACAGCCGCACCGGGTCGATCTACATCGTCAAGCCCAAGATGCACGGGCCGGAAGAAGTCGCGTTCACCTGCGAGTTGTTCGGCCGCGTCGAAGACGTCCTCGGCCTGCCGAACGGCACCATCAAGGTCGGCATCATGGACGAGGAACGCCGCACCACCTTGAACCTCAAAGCCTGCGTGGAGGCGGCCGCCGACCGGGTGGTGTTCATCAATACCGGCTTCCTGGACCGTACCGGCGACGAGATCCACACCTCGATGGACGCCGGCCCGATGGTTCGCAAGGGTGCGATGAAGACCCAGCCGTGGATCCTGGCCTACGAGGACCAGAACGTCGACGTCGGTCTGGCCACCGGGTTTTCCGGCCGCGCCCAGATCGGCAAGGGCATGTGGGCGATGACCGACCTGATGGCGGACATGGTCGAGCAGAAGATCGGCCAGCCCCGCGCAGGCGCGACCACCGCCTGGGTGCCCTCGCCTACCGCCGCGACCCTGCACGCGATGCACTATCACTACGTCGACGTCTACGCCGTGCACCGGGAACTGGCCGGCAAACGCCGCAGCACGATCGAGCAACTGCTCACGATCCCCCTGGCCCAGCGTGACCTGGCGTGGACGCCCGACGAGATCCACGAGGAGGTCGACAACAACTGTCAGTCGATCCTGGGCTACGTGGTGCGCTGGATCGACGCGGGCGTGGGCTGTTCGAAGGTCCCCGACATCCACGATGTGGCCCTGATGGAGGACCGCGCGACCCTGCGCATCTCCAGCCAACTGCTGGCCAACTGGCTGCACCACGGCGTCATCACCGAGGACGACGTCAGGGCCAGTCTGCGGCGGATGGCCGCCGTGGTCGACGAGCAGAACGCAGGCGATCCGACCTATCGCCCGATGGCGCCGGATCCCGATAACAGCATCGCCTTCCAGGCGGCTCAGGAGTTGATCCTGGCCGGTGCCACGCAGCCCAGCGGCTACACCGAGCCGATCCTGCACCGGCGCCGCCGCGAGTTCAAGGAAAGCCTGGGTCTGTAGGCAATGGGCAGGCACAGCGTCCCCTCGGCAGGGGAAACCTCAGGTGAGCCCCTGCGCCGCCGCCGCGCCGACGGCGGCCGTCGCGGGGTGAGCCTGGGCGTGATCGCCGCACTGGTCGCCGTGGTGGTGCTAATCGGCGGGATCATCCTGTGGCGATTCTTCGGTCACTCGCTATCCAAGCGGTCCTCCGAAGCGGCGAACGAGTGCCTGCAGGGCACCGCGATCGTCGCGGTGGTCGCCGACCCCTCGATCGCCGGACCCCTGACGTCGTTGGCGGATTCCTTCGACGCCGAGGCCAGCCCGGTGGGTGACAAATGTGTCGATGTCGTTGTCACGCAGGCTGATTCGGATGCCGTCCTGAAGGGGCTCACTGGCACCTGGCCGGCCGAACTCGGCGAGCGCCCGGCGCTGTGGCTGCCCGCGAGTTCGGTGCAATCGGCACGGCTTCAGACCGCCGCCGGCAAACAGGTCGTCAGCGACGCCCGGTCCCTGGTCACCTCGCCGGTGGTGCTCGCGGTGCGCCCCGATCTCAAGAACGCCCTCGGCGAGGACGGCTGGCCCGCTCTTCCCGGACTGCAGAACGACCCGGCCGCCCTCGACGGCCGCAACCTCGCCGGCTGGGGCCCACTGCGGTTGGCGCTTCCCCCGGTCGGTTCGGCCGATGCCGCCTTCCTGGCAGCCGAAGCGGTCGCGGCGACTTCGGCTCCGCCGAACACCCCGCCCACCGCGGGTATCCCCGCGGCGAGTGCACTGCTGAGCGGTCAACCCCGACTGCCGGCCAACACCCTCGACGCCGCCTGGGCGGCCTTGACCGGGCCGGGGCTTCCCGCCAACGGCGGCGTCCACGCCGTGACGATGACCGAGCAGCAGCTTTACTCCCGAACCAACGAAATGCCGAACGCTGCCGACACCCTGTCTCTTATACAC
>JAHBAP020000088.1 GCA_018500005.2 Mycobacterium sp.
GCGCGGGGTTCCGCCGATGCCGGTGGTGGAAGCCCTGCGCAGTGGGGCCCAGGTGGTGCTGCCGCAACCGGCGCCGCTGGGCGGCGCTCTGGTCGAGGAGACCTCGCTGCTGTCCCGCTGGCTCGCCCAGCCGGGAGTTCGAATCGTCTGCGCAACGGATGGTTTCGCGTCCCCCCTACATTCGGCGGGGCCGTGGATGCAATGGGCCGCCACGGCGCGATCAGCGCACTACGCCGCCGCCGAACTGCTGCGGCGCCCGGGCGCGGAAGGCTCAGAGTTGCTGGGTGAAACGCGCCCACCGCTCCAGCATGTGGCCCGCGGCACCGGAGTCGATGGCCTCGGCGGCACGGGCCAGACCCGTCTCCCAGGACGGCAGCCATTCGGCATGGCTGGATAGCCCGGCATGGGCGACCATCGCCCCGGCCGCGTTGAGCACGACCGCGTCGCGCACCGCCCCGGTCGCACCGCCGAACACCGCGCGAGCCTCCTCGGCGTTGGTCTCGGCGTCCCCGCCGACCAGTTCCGACACCTGCGCCCGGGGAAATCCGAAGCCCAGTGGGTCGAAGGTCAGTTTGTCGATGGTGCCGGCCTGCACCCGCCAGATGGTGCTCGTCGTCGTGGTGGTCAGTTCATCGAGCCCGTCGTCGCCGTGCACCACCAGCACGCTGGCCCGTCGCGAGGCGAACACCCCGGCCATCACCTCGGCCAGTTCGCCGAATGCGCACCCGATCAGGCCTGCCCGCGGCGCGGCCGGATTTGTAAGCGGCCCAAGGAGATTGAAGACCGTCGGTACGCCGATCTCCCGACGCGGCGGGCCGGCGTACTTGTAGGACGGGTGGAACACCGGGGCGAAGCAGAACCCGATACCGACCTCCTGGACACACCGGGCCACCTGATCGGGCCCCAAGTCGATGCGCACCCCGAGCGCCTCGAGCATGTCGGCGCCGCCACTGCGCGAAGATGCCGCCCGGTTGCCATGTTTGACCACCGGTACTCCCGCGGCGGCCACCACGATCGCAGCCATGGTGGAGAGGTTGACGGTGTTGGAACCGTCGCCGCCGGTGCCCACGATGTCGACGGTCTCGGTGCCGATCACGTCGGTCGGAACCCGCAGCGCGTAGGCCAGCATGGTGTCGGCCAACTCCCGCACCTCGGCAGCGGTGGGAGTCTTCATCTTCATCGACACGCCGAAGGCGGCGATCTGGGCCGGCGTGGCCGTCCCGGCCATGATCTGGTCCATCGCCCAGGCCGCCTCCCCGGTCGCCAACTCAACCCCCGTCGTCAATCGGCCCAGGACCTGCGGCCATGACGAAATCGGGGACTCTGCCGGGGGTTGCGGCGGCGCTGCGTTCACCGCCTGATCGTCCCATGTCGAGCGGTCAACACAAACGCAGGTCAGAGCCCCCTTAAGAAGATCGGGGAAACTTTCTTGTGACTAATTCCGCCCCTGGGTGTACCTGGCCAACTACAAAGCGTCATACTTCTCTCTGTGACGAGCGCTGTGGGTACCTCAGGAACTGCGATAACGTCGCGCGTGCATTCGCTGAACCGACCGAATATGGTCAGTGTCGGCACCATCGTGTGGCTTTCCAGCGAGTTGATGTTCTTTGCTGGTCTGTTCGCGATGTATTTCACCGCGCGAGCCCAATCAGGTGGGAGCTGGCCGCCGCCCCCCACCGAACTGAACCTTTACCAAGCAGTTCCGGTGACTTTGGTGCTCATCGCCTCCTCGTTCACCTGCCAGATGGGCGTGTTCGCCGCCGAACGCGGTGACGTCTTCGGCCTGCGCCGCTGGTATGTCATCACCTTCCTGATGGGCCTGTTCTTCGTCCTCGGCCAGGGTTACGAGTACTTCCACCTGGTCACCCACGGGACCACCATCTCCTCCAGCGCCTACGGCAGCGTGTTCTACCTTGCGACCGGCTTCCACGGTCTGCACGTCGTCGGCGGTCTGATCGCCTTCGTCCTGCTGTTGCTGCGGACCAAGATGGCCAAGTTCACGCCCGCCCAGGCGACCGCTGCGATCGTCGTGTCCTACTACTGGCACTTCGTCGACATCGTGTGGATTGCGCTGTTCGCCACTATCTACTTCATCCGTTGATGAGAAGGGGTTCGATGAGCGACAAGTCCCGCCGCCGGTTGCACCGTCGGCTGACCGGCGCCGTTCTTCTGCTCTTCGGCCTGGCTCTGGCCGGGGTGCTGGCGGCCACGCTGACACCCAAGCCGCAGGTTGCCGTCGCAGACGAGTCCCAGTCGGCGCTGCTGCGAACCGGGGAGCAGTTGTACGAGACCGCCTGCATCAGCTGCCACGGCGCAAATCTGCAGGGCGTTGACGGCCGCGGCCCCAGCCTGGTCGGTGTCGGCGAGGCCGCCGTCTACTTCCAGGTGTCCTCCGGCCGCATGCCGGCCATGCGCGGCGAGGCCCAGGCCCCCCGCAAGGCACCGACCTTCGACGAGGCCCAGACCGACGCCCTAGGCGCATACGTGCAGAGCATCGGCGGCGGCCCGATGGTTCCCCGGGACGCCAACGGACAGATCGCCGAGCACTCACTGATCGGCAGCGACATCGCCCGCGGCGGGGACATGTACCGGCTGAAACGCGCGGCCTGCCACCACTTCACCGGCCGTGGCGGCGCGCTGTCTTCCGGTAAGTACGCGCCGGCACTGGATCCGGCCACCCCGGCCCAGATTTACACCGCAATGCTGACCGGCCCGCAGAACATGCCGAAGTTCTCCGACCACCAGCTGTCGCCGGAGGCCAAGAAGGACATCATCGCCTACGTCCGGTCGGCCAGCAGCACCCTGAACCCAGGCGGTTACGGCCTGGGCGGATTCGGCCCGGCATCTGAGGGCATGGCAATTTTCGTCGTCGGAATGGCGGCCGCCATCGCGGTCGCGCTGTGGATCGGGGCACGGTCATGAACGAGTCTGGTCATCACTCGCACGGCGAGAATCTCGCCAACCTCTCCAATGAGGAACTGACCGCGCTCGGCGCCCGGATGGATGGTGTGGAGACGGTCTTCAAGGAGGACCGCTGGCCGGTCGCGGGCACCCGCGCCGAGAAGCGCTCGGAGAAGCTGGTCGCGGCCTGGATGCTGGTCGGCGGACTGAGCGGCCTTGCGCTGCTGCTGATCTTCCTGTTCTGGCCCTGGGAGTACAAGCCGCACGGTGCCGAGGGCAACTTCTGGTACACGCTGACCACCCCGCTATACGGCATCACCTTCGGGTTGTCGATCCTGGCGATCGGTATCGGCGCGGTGCTCTACCAGAAGCGGTTCATCCCCGAGGAGATCTCGATCCAGGACCGCCACGACGGCGCTTCCGCCGAGATCGAGCGCCAGGCCACCGCGGCGACCCTGATCAACGCCTTCGAGAGTTCGACGATCAAGCGACGCAAGCTGATCTGGACCTCGATGGGCATCGGCGCCGGGGCCTTCGGCCTCAGCGCGCTGGTCGCCTTCGTCGGCGGGCTGATCAAGAACCCCTGGAAGCCGGTCGTCCCCACCGCTGACGGACTCAAGGCCGTGCTGTGGACCTCGGACTGGACCCCCCGGTACAAGGGCGAGACCATCTACCTGGGCCGGGCCACCGGCCGTCCGGGTGAGTCGCCGTTCGTCAAGCTGCGCCCGGAGGACATCGACGCCGGCGGCATGGAGACGGTGTTCCCGTGGCGCGAGGAGGACGGCGACGGCACCACGGTGGAGTCCCATGAGCGGCTCGGCCACATCGCGATGGGCGTGCGCAACCCGGTCATGCTGATCCGAATCAAACCCGGAGATATGACGCGGGTGGTGAAACGCCAGGGCCAGGAGAGCTTCAACTTCGGTGAGCTTTTCGCCTATACCAAGGTCTGCTCGCACCTGGGCTGCCCCTCGTCGCTGTACGAGCAGCAGACCTACCGCATCCTCTGCCCGTGCCACCAGTCGCAGTTCGATGCGCTGCACTTCGCACGGCCGATTTTCGGTCCCGCTGCCCGCGCGTTGGCGCAGCTGCCGATTACCATCGATAAAGACGGTTACCTGGTCGCCAACGGCGACTTCATCGAACCAGTTGGACCGGCATTCTGGGAGCGCAGATCATGAGTTCACACGTCGCTGACCGCCTGGCCAAAGCTGCTGACAACATGGACTCGCGGTACCACCCGGCCGCGGCGTTGCGTCGGCAGCTCAACAAGGTCTTCCCCACCCACTGGTCGTTCCTGCTGGGTGAAGTAGCGCTCTACAGCTTCATCATCCTGCTGCTCACCGGCGTCTATCTGACGCTGTTCTTCGACCCGTCGATGGCCGAGGTCACCTACAACGGCGTCTACCAGCCGCTGCGCGGAATCGAGATGTCACGGGCCTACGAGACGGCCCTGAACATCAGCTTCGAGGTACGCGGCGGCCTGTTCGTCCGGCAGGTGCACCACTGGGCGGCGCTGATGTTCGCGGCATCGATCATGGTCCACATGGCCCGCGTGTTCTTCACCGGCGCGTTCCGGCGGCCACGCGAAGTCAACTGGATGATCGGCGCGCTGCTGTTGATCCTGTCCATGTTCGAGGGCTTCTTCGGCTACTCCCTGCCTGACGACCTGCTCTCGGGCACCGGCATTCGGGCGGCACTGTCCTCGATCACCCTGGGCCTGCCGCTGGTGGGTACCTGGATGCACTGGGCGATGTTCGGCGGAGATTTCCCCGGCGACATCATCATGCCGCGCCTGTACGCCGTGCACATCCTGCTCTTCCCGGGCATCATGCTGGCGCTCATCGGGATTCACCTGGCGCTGGTCTGGTTCCAGAAGCACACCCAGTTCCCCGGCCCCGGCCGCACCGAGACCAACGTGGTCGGCGTCCGGGTGATGCCGGTCTTCGCGGTCAAGTCCGGTGCCTTCTTCGCGATGATCGTCGGCGTGCTGGGCCTGATGGGTGGCATCCTGCAGATCAACCCGATCTGGTTGCTGGGCCCCTACAAGCCCTCGCAGGTGTCGGCCGGCTCGCAACCCGACTTCTATATGCTCTGGACCGACGGCCTGATCCGCCTGTTCCCGCCGTGGGAGATCTACATCGGCAACCACACCATCCCGGCTGCGGTCTGGGTGGCGGTGCTGATGGGCGTGGTGTTCGCTCTGATGATCTTCTACCCCTTCCTGGAGAAGAAGTTCACCGGTGACGACGCCCACCACAACCTGTTGCAGCGTCCGCGGGACGTCCCGGTCCGTACCGGGATCGGAGCGATGGCGATCACGTTCTACCTGGTGCTGACCTTCAGCGCCATGAACGACATCATCGCCTTCAACTTCCACATCTCGCTGAACGCGACCACCTGGATCGGCCGGATCGGCATGCTGGTGCTGCCTCCGCTGGCGTTCTTCGTGGCCTACCGGTGGGCAGTCGGCCTGCAGCGCAGCGACCGGGACGTGCTCGAGCACGGCATCGAGACGGGCATCATCAAGCGCCTGCCGCACGGTGCCTACATCGAGCTGCACCAGCCGCTGGGTCCGGTCGACGATCACGGGCATCCGCTCCCCCTGGAGTACCAGGGCGCGGCACTGCCCAAGCGGATGAACAAGCTGGGCTCCGGCGGCAAGCCGGGTCGTGGCAGCTTCCTGACGGCCGATCCTGCGTCTGAGGATGCCGCGCTGAACGAGGCGGCCCACGCCTCCGAGGTGCGTGCCCTGACGGCGCTCAAGGATTACCAGGACCACGAGCCCGACGGAAATGGCGACGGCCACCGGGGGTAGTCGTTACCACTCTCGACACCCCAGCACGACGAGAAGAGCCCCAGCCAATCGGCTGGGGCTCTTCTCGTACCTGGAGCGTAGGGAGGGCTGGGCCGGTCTCATTCCTGCTGGCCGCGGTTTAACCCTCGGCGGCCCCGAACACCTGGCCCGTTAGGCCCTTAGCCACCAGCCACCAGCCTGTCTCTTATACACATCTGACGCTGCCGACGA
>JAHBAP020000291.1 GCA_018500005.2 Mycobacterium sp.
CTTTCGGAGTCGGTCACCTGCTGTTAACCACGGTTCCGTAACTTCTTGGTCTCTCAGGACTTCACCGAAAACATTGCCCGAGGCGAGGAACGCCCATGGATCGCAGTCCGGAGGTGCCGGTAGCGGCGCCTGACTTCAGCCGGCTTCGGGCCGGGGGCGTCGGACTCATCACGCTTGCGGTTCTGCTGACCGGCTCCTGGTTGGCAGAGACCCGTCCCAACTCCGGATATCAGGCTGGATACGAGGCGGTGACCACCAGTGGCGAGGAATGGATTCGCGCCGAAGTCGATGCGGCCGGGGGCACAGCGAGGGCGTTGCGCGAGAAGCTTCGCCAGCAGGTTGATGAATCGGCCACGGAGCCTCGCTATGAGCAGGACTCCTTCGTCAAGGGCTGCGGAGACGCCGTCGATCAGCTATACGGCAAACGTGTTCCGATGGAAACCCGATGAACGCAACCGGAAACGAGTTCGATCATCGAGGCCTGGCCGGCCAAGTCACCGAGACGGCATTCTCGGCGGTTGACCTACCGACGAAGGTCCACAAGAAACTCAAGCACGACCGCTACGCCTGGCTGACCACGGTCGCCCCTAATGGTGTCCCCGTGCCGATGCTGGTCTGGTTCGGATTCGACGGGAACTACCTGACCGTGTACACCCAGCCCCACACCAGCCGGGTAACCCACGTGTTCGAACACCCCGAAGTGAGCCTGCACCTTGACTCCGACGGCGTCGGCAGCGGATTGATCATCATCGGCGGCCGGGCCGCCGTGACCGCAGAGTCCGTTGATCCGCGAGAGGACAAGGCCTTCTGGGCCAAGTACCACGTCGAGGCTGAAGCGTTAGGTCTGGCGAAGACAATCGGTTCCTACAGTGCGCGGATCACCATCACTCCGACGACACTGTGGACAACCCACGTTGCCTAGCAATCGTGCTTCGTTAGTAGTGGGCCAGGATCCGCTCTTCGTCCCGCGCCTGCCCTGTCGCTTGGAAGATAACCCGTCGCGAGATCTCCACTGCGTGGTCCGCGAAGCGCTCGTAGTACCGACTCAACAAGGTGACATCCACCGCCGCGGTCGTGCCGTGATCCCACGCACCATCCATCATCACGGTGAACATCTGCCGGTGCAGGCGGTCCATAGCTTCGTCGGCGTCCCGGATGTATCTGGCCCTGCCCAGGTCGCACGAGGCGATCACCTGATTCGCATTGGCCGCCAGGTCAAGTGCGATCCTGGCCATCTCGGCGAAGTAGGAGTTCACCCCTTCGGGCAGGGCTGACCGGGGATGACGACGCCGGGCGATCTCGGCGATATGCCGCGCGAGAACGCCCATCCGTTCGATGTCGGCGACGATCTGGACGGCGCCAACGATCGCCCGCAGATTGCGCCCCAACGGGGCGTGTCGCCCCAGCAGGACGAGTCCATCCTCCTCGACCCGCGCGCCGGCCGCCACGATGGCTGCGTGGCCGCCGATCACCTGTTCCGCCAACGCCAAATCGACCTCGAGCAAGGCCGTTGTTGCCCGGTCCATCGCAGCCCCGACCATTTTGCACATCGCAGCCAACTGATCGGTGAGGATGGCAAGTTGCGCGCCGTAGGCGGAAACCATGATCCGACGGTAAATGTTGGGCAATTCGCACCGGAGGACAGAGCTTGAACGCGGCGTGAACGTCGTTCCAATTTCAGGAAACGGCCGACCGCCCGTCGCGAGAGCGATGTTTGGATGTCCTGAGCGGGGGGCCGTTCGACGATGTCGGCGACAGTTTCGATCGGAGATCTCCGCAGGTGTTCTCGACTCCCGTCAAGTCGACGCTGGCATGGGTGGCGCTCGTTGCCGTGGCCTGCCCAGTTCTTTCGTGCGGGTCCGAGGTGCGAAAATCACTGCCCTGCAGGGGAAAGCCGATAATCGCTGCCAGCGGCTCGTCGGCTCAAGTCGGGGCCATGAACCTGTTCAACATCGCCTACTCGGAAGCCTGCCAGGGGCGCAGCGTCGACTACATCTCCAACGGCTCAGGTGCCGGCCGTTCCGATTTCATCAGTGGAGACGCCGACTTTGGCGGCAGCGACTCTCCGCTGGGACTCACATCGGGTGAGACCGACAGGGCCAGAGCCCGCTGCGGAGGGAAAGACGCCTGGAATCTGCCGTTGGTGTTCGGCGCAATCGCGATCATCTTCAACGTCGCCGAACTGGATTCCTTGGTGTTGGATGCCCCGACGGCGGCGAAGATCTTCAACGGTTCCATCACGGAGTGGGATTCCCCCGAAATCGCGGCCCTCAACCCGGGACAACCCCTTCCCTCTGGACCCATCGTCGTCATCGCTCGCAATGACGAGTCGGGCACTACCGAGAATTTCCAGAACTACCTCGCAACCGCAGCCGGATCGGCGTGGGGCAGGGGTTCCGGGGAGACCTTCCACGGCGTGGCAGGAGAGACCGCGAAGGGCAACGAGGGTGCATGGGAGGCGATGCGACACCTGTCCGGATCCATCACCTACACCGCGTGGCCCTTCGCCAAACAGAACGGCCTACCCACGGCGAGCATTCTGACCTCGGCTGCCTCCGCGCCGGTGAGGCTGTCCGTCGATTCGGTCGCCAAGTCGATCGCGTCCGTCGATATCCTTACCTCGGGCAACAATCTTGTGCTCGACACCTCCGCGCTGGTCACGCCGACCAAGGCGGGTGCCTACCCGATTGTGATGGCGACTTACGAAACCGTCTGCTCGACCTACCCCGATCCTGAGGTGGGTGCAGCGGTCAAGAGATTCCTCACCGTCGCGCTGGGAGAAGGACAACGCGACCTCGGCGATGCCGGCTATGTGCCAGTACCTGATTCCGTCAGGGACCGACTGGTCGAGGCAATCAACGCGATCACCTGAACCTGAGGCTCAATCGGAAGACATGGCCCGTCCGACAATAAGCGGATCGGGATGACCGACGGCTTCGAAATCCTTGTCCGCATAGTCGAACTTGCTCAGAACGTGGCGCATCGCGTTGACTCGGGCCCGCTTCTTGTCATTGCTCTTGATCACCGTCCACGGCGCGACCTCAGTGTCGGTCCAGGTGAACATATCCTCTTTAGCGGCGGTGTAGTCATCCCATTTGTCCAGCGATGCCAGATCGGTCGGCGAGAGCTTCCATTGGCGGACCGGGTCGACATGCCGGATCGTGAAGCGAGTCCGCTGTTCTGACGATGAGACCGAAAACCACAGCTTGGTCAGGCTGATCCCGTCGTTGACCAGCATCTGCTCAAAAAGCGGAACCTGCCGAACAAACTCTGCGTGTTGCTTGGGCGTGCAGTACCCCATGACCCGTTCGACCCCGGCCCGGTTGTACCAGGATCGGTCGAAGAGCACGATCTCCCCTGCCGACGGCAGGTGATTGACGTAGCGCTGGAAATACCACTGCGTACTTTCCTTTTCGGTCGGCTTCTCCAATGCGACGACGCGGGCTCCGCGGGGATTGAGGTGTTCCATGAATCGCTTGATGGTGCCGCCCTTGCCGGCGGCGTCGCGGCCCTCGAACACGATGACGTGCCGCAGACCGTTGGCCTTCGACCAGTTCTGCAGTTTCAGCAGTTCCACTTGCAGGATGTGTTTCTGCTCTTCGTAGTCCGGCCGAGACATCCGTTCGTCATACGGATAGTTCTCCCGCCAGGTGTCGACCGGGATGCCCTTCGGATCGAAGAGAATCGGGTCGTCGTCTTCGTCATCGACGACGGTGTAACCATCCAGGTGTATCTGCACGCGCGCAATCTAGCCCTGTTCGGCGACTGTTGGGTAATCAGGAGATGAACGGATCGGTGCGGCGTCGCATTGTCCATCGGTCAGCGCGGATCAGCGACGGGTACCGGCGCATCCCGCCCCCGGCACTAACCCACGTTCTGTTGAGACTGAAGAAGGCTCTCGAGGCGGTTCATCTCGGAGAGTTGATCCGAAAGACAGACCGTCGCAGCCCACAAATCTGCCGCCGTCCGGCTGATGCCCTTCTCGGCGATGAGAGCCCGGGTCCTGGTCAGCCTACGGTCGATCTCCACGCACAACGCCGAACAGTATCCGTCGCCTTTCTTTCGGCGGAAGCATCCTTCTCTCGCGCAATGCCGACCTGCCGACACGACCCGGACGCCACGGGGCGATGACTCGTTCATGGTCAGTTCTCTCTCCTCCTGGAACGGCTTAACGGCCTGAGGGCTTCCGCCCGGCCTCATCCAAGCAGTGAACCCGGTGTGCGGGACGTCATCCCGGTGAGGGCGGAATGAACACCGATTGAGCATTTGTTGAACGGCCGCCGCTTCCCGGCACGCCAAGTGCCACAGTCAGTTCGAGAATCGTGGTCGGTTCATCCAGCCGGTCCCCGTATGCGTGACGGATCTGGTTCATCCGGTAGCGCACCGTCTGTGGGTGAACGAACAATTCGGCGGCGACGGCGTCCCGGCGACCCTGGTTCAGCAGCCAACTGCGCAGCGTTTCGGCGAGCCGTTCGGCGGCCTTGGGCCCCAGATCGCTCAACGGAGCAAGCGCACGGCGCCTCAGGTCCTCGGCGGCATCGCCGTCTGCGCCGAGAACCAACTCGACGAGGTGCTCGTCGGTATCGATCACCCCACCGGACGATGCCAGGTGACGGGCCCTGAGCGCCCGGAGGTAGGAAGCCCTGGCCGACAACCACGGACGGCCGGGACCGACGATCGCGGAACGTCCCGACAACGCGGTGAGCAGAGCCGTCCGTCGGCCTCCATCGGCGTCGGGAACCAAGGCGGCCGCCCATGGCTCGCCGGGGTCGAGCCCGGGAAGGTTTTCGTTGGCCTGCAGAGTGCCAGGGCTCAACAGCGTCGCGACGCGGGACATCTGCGAGACCGGAATCAACACTGCCGTCAGTGTCTGCGGACTCGGCCAGACGGCGTTGTCAGCGGTGGCGCGCAAGGTTTCGGGATCCTCGCCGATCAGCAGCTGCCGGGTCAGCAGGTCTAGATATCGCTGCCGCACCCGACCCGCGGTGGCCAGTTCGTCGGCATGACCGGCCACGCTCGACGCGGACAGTTCGTCGATGTAGGCGAACACCAACTCGGCGAACTGTGCGACGGTGGACGCCGGCAATCCGGCGTCGACGGCGACCGAGGACAACTCCTGCCATGCCACCCGCGCACCCACCCGGAAGGCGGCAAGCAGTGCGTCGATAGAGCGGCCGTCTCGAGCCTCACCGCGGCCCAGTTCGTACGCCCCGTTCAGCGCCGCCGACAGCGACGGGTCGGAGTCCGAATCGCCACCACGGGCCGCCAGGCGCAGGAACGCCCGCAGCGAGGCCTGCACGGCGTTTTCGATGTTCTGGCCCATTCGGCCTCGGAACGGGTCGGTGTAGGCCGGGACCTCAGCCACAATGGCAGCGACGGTC
>JAHBAP020000240.1 GCA_018500005.2 Mycobacterium sp.
CAGAACCGCATCTCGGTCACCGATCTGGCCCAGACGTTGTCGGTGTACCCGTCGTTATCCGGTTCCGTGGTGGAAGCGGCGCGAAGACTCATGGCGCGCGACGATCTCGACTAGCCTGTCGACTACCCGTCAGTAACCTCCCAGGAGGGACAGTGAACGACCCGATCCTTCGACCGGGCAGCGGTCAGACTTTTCTCGGACCCGCGCAACGAGTCGAAGCCTGGCAACGGCTGGGCAGCGAGCAGTTCGACGTCGTGGTGATCGGCGGCGGGGTGGTCGGCGCCGGCGCCGCACTCGACGCCGCCACCCGGGGCTTGAGCGTCGCACTCGTGGAGGCCCGCGACTTCGCCTCGGGCACGTCCAGTCGTAGCTCCAAGATGTTCCACGGCGGCCTGCGCTATCTGGAGCAGTTGGAGTTCGGATTGGTCCGCGAGGCCCTGCACGAGCGGGAACTGTCGCTGTCGGTGCTGGCCCCGCACCTCGTCAAGCCGTTGCCGTTCCTGTTCCCGCTGTCCCATCGGGTGTGGGAACGTCCCTATATCGCTGCCGGGATTTTCCTGTACGACCAGCTGGGCGGCGCGAAATCTGTTCCGGCACAGAAACATCTGACCAGATCCGCCGCGCTCCGGCTGGCGCCGGGACTCAAGCGCAACTCCCTGATCGGCGGAATCCGCTACTACGACACCGTGGTCGACGACGCCCGGCACACCATGATGGTGGCCCGCACGGCTGCGCATTACGGCGCGGTGGTGCGCAACTCGACTCAGGTCGTGTCGCTACTCACCGAGGGCGACCGGGTGACCGGAGTGACGGTCCGCGACTCGGAGAACGGCCAACTCGCCGATGTGCGTGGGCATGTCGTCATCAACGCCACCGGGGTGTGGACCGACGAGATCCAGGCACTGTCCCGCCAGCGCGGACGGTTCCGGGTGCGGGCGTCCAAGGGCGTGCACATCGTCGTACCGCGCGATCGGATCGTCAGCGAGGTGGCGATCATCCTGCGCACCGAGAAGTCGGTGCTGTTCGTCATCCCGTGGGGAACCCACTGGATCATCGGTACCACGGACACCGACTGGAATCTCGATCTGGCGCATCCGGCGGCGACCAAGGCCGATATCGACTACATCCTCGACCACGTCAACACCGTGCTGGTGACCCCGTTGACCCACAACGACATCGACGGGGTTTACGCCGGGCTGCGCCCACTGCTGGCCGGTGAGAGCGAGGAGACCTCCAAGCTGTCCCGCGAACATGCGGTGGCCTCACCCACGCCCGGTCTGGTCGCGATCGCGGGCGGCAAGTACACCACCTACCGGGTGATGGGTGCCGACGCTGTCGACGCCGCCTCGGAGTTCGTTCCCTCCCGGGTGGCGCCGTCGATCACCGAGAAGGTGCCCCTGCTCGGTGCGGACGGCTACTTCGCACTGATCAACCAGACCGACAGCGTGGGCGAGCAGTACGGACTGCACCCCTACCGGGTGAAGCACCTGCTGGACCGCTACGGGTCCCTGATCGGCGAGGTGCTCGGTATGGCCGAAGGCCGTCCCGACCTGCTGGAACCCATCACAGACGCGCCGATCTACCTCAGGCTGGAAGCCGCCTACGCGGCGGCCGCGGAGGGTGCCCTGCATCTCGAGGACATCCTCACCCGTCGGATGCGGGTCTCCATCGAATATCCGCACCGTGGCGTGGACTGCGCCCGGGAGGTCGCCGAGATCGTCGCGCCCATCCTGGGCTGGACGCAGGACGATATCGACCGGGAAGTGGACACCTACGTCCTTCGGGTGGAGGCCGAGGTACGGTCCCAGACCCAACCCGACGACGCCTCCGCCGATGCGCTGCGTGCGGCGGCACCCGAGGCGCGGGCGGAGATCCTCGAACCGGTGCCGTTGGTTTGATGCTTCCTGTCGGCGACGATGCCGAGCGGAGCGAGGGGGAGGAGCGGCAGATTGCTTCCCGTGCGCGACGGTTTGGGGCCGGCGCGACTGCGTTTGCAGGGCGGTAATGTCGCCGACGAGTTCGGTCGCCGATTCGGCCCGGACGCCCGGGCCAAGGTGCTCGCCGGAGAGGTGGTCGACGCTCGCGGCGCCCCCGTTGACGCCACAACCGTGCTACCGGCCGGGGCGGTGGTCTATCACTATCGGGATCTGCCCGACGAAGTCGAGGTGCCCTTCGATATCCCGATCCTTTATCGCGACGAGAACATCGTCGTGGTGGACAAGCCGCACTTCCTGGCCACCATGCCGCGCGGCCGCCACGTCGCTCAGACCGCGCTGGTCCGCCTGCGCCGCGAGTTGAACCTGCCCGAGCTGAGTCCGGCCCATCGGCTGGACCGGCTGACCGCGGGGGTGCTGCTGTTCACCGCACGCCGGCAGGTGCGCGGGACGTATCAGACGATGTTCGCGCGCGCAGAGGTGGACAAGACGTATCTAGCGCGGTCCTCTGCCCCGGATCTGGCTGGGCCGCAGAGTGTTTCGAACCGCATCGTCAAGAATCGGGGCGTCCTGCAGGCGGTGGTGGAACCGGGGGATCCGAACGCCGAGACCTTCGTCGAGCCGCTCGGTGGGGGGCTCTACCGGTTGACCCCGCGAACCGGACGAACTCATCAGTTGCGGGTGCACATGGCCGGGCTTGGTGTGCCGATCGACAACGACCCGCTGTATCCGCAGGTGGCCGAGGCCGATCCGGAGGACTTCTCCAGGCCGCTGCAACTGGTGGCCCACCGGTTGGAGATCTGCGACCCGTTTACCCGGCGGCCGCTGGCGTGGGAATCGGGTTTTCAACTGCACTCTGTGCCTTAATGCCCTGTCTCGGGACTCGAATCGGGCATAGGCTGAGGAAATGCTGGGGAAAAGCGGAGACGACGATCACGAACTGGTTCTCATCGCGGGCTACCGCGATCTCGAGAGCGCCGAGACCGACTTCAATGAGATCGAGCGCAGGACCAAGCACGGTCTGGAGATGCGCGCCGCGGCGTTGGTGCGGAAGAATGCCGACGGCCACCCGGAGGTCGTCGAGGCCGCCAACCGGCACGGCCGGACGGCCGTCGGGGTGGGTGCCGGCGTCGGGGCGCTGTTCGGGTTGTTCGCACCCCCGTTGGGTCTGTCGATGGTGGTCGGAGCCGCTGCGGGCGGGTTGCTGGCCGCGTTCAGCGAACACGAATTGCGCAGCCATCTGCAAAGTGAGGTCGGCGAGGCCCTGCAGACCGGAACCGCCGTCATCCTGTCCGTGGTGTATCCGCACGGACGCGTGCCGATGGAATTGACCATGGAGAACGCCAGCGGATTCCGGGAATTGCGGCTCAGTCGCAGCACGGTGAATCAGATCGAAGGCACCGTCACCGAGTTGATGGAGCAGATCAAGTCTGGCACGACGGACACCAGTAGCTGACCCGTTCGGAATCCGACTGCCCGGCCCGCTCGATCTGGGTTCCGCATCGTCTGCACGGTTCGCCACCGCGCCCGTACACCCACAACTGCTGACCCGGTCGGGTGTTGCCGGTCGTCGTGCGGTTTCGTCGTAACCGGTTGGCCCACAGCATTTCCCGAGCGCGGGTGACCACCCGGTGCGGGTCGGTCAGGGTGCCGACCGCACTTGTGGGAAGCCGGCCGAACAGATAACACAGTTCGTTGCTGTAGACGTTGCCGACGCCGGCCATCACCCGTTGGTCCAGCAGTGCTGCCGCGATCGGCCGACCGAGGTCCACGGTCAGGTTCCCCGCCGCGCGCGCGGCGTCCCAGTCCGGGCCGAGGAGATCCGGACCGAGGTGGGCCACCGAGTCCATATCGCGTTCGCGCTCAAGAACTTCCAGCAACCCCAGGTCGATCCCGGCGGCGGTGACGCCGCCGGCCCGCAGCAGAATCCGGATCTTGTGGGCCGGGACCCCGCGGGGTGCGATGCGCCAACTTCCGTCCATCTTGAGGTGCGAATGGATGCTGGCCGGGCCGACCCTGATGAACAGGTGCTTGCCGCGGGAGAGCACCTCGTCGACCGGGTGCCCGCTCAGGTCCACTTCTGCGCAGCGGGGTACCCGGATATCGCATCCGGTCAGCGTCCGGCCGACCAAGGCCTCGCGCAGAGTCGCGGCGGTACGGAAGACGGTGTCGCCCTCGGGCACAACCCCAGGGTATTAGGGCGTACCGGGGGTGCCGGCGTCGCCGGCTTGTCCACCCCGACCG